>JAEKLU010000276.1 GCA_019509685.1 Mesorhizobium sp.
CTCTTCGCGGACAGGCTTCCTTTTCGGCCTATGCGCAACGCCCGTCGCCTTGCTGCTTGCACTCTTCTCAGGCGGATCCGGACACGGAGACTATGTGCTGGCGCGCGTTCTCTATCCGATACCAATGCTGGCAACGCTGATGACCAACGACACCATCACGGGTCTTTCCGTGGGACTGGCCGTGCTGCAGTTTCCCGTCTACGGCTTGTTGGTTGCTCCGGCCGGAGGCATGAGATGGCTGGCGCTTGGCATCCTCCACGGTGTTGCAATCGAGGCGGCCTTCAGCGGGGCTCTGGCGAGTTTCTAGGAACACGCCAGGTGGCATGCTCGCATCTGCTCAATGCCCTCCACAGCTACGTCCGCAAGTCGCATAAGATAGATTATGGAACTGACGCTCTATGCGCTGACGTGGGAATTGCGCGTTTTATTGTATGGAACCATCACGACACCTGCCTCTGGCGATAGATCCGAGACAGGCCGCAAACACCCAATGAGCGAGTGTCGCTATCGCGCTGACTCATAAGGGATTTCGATCACCATGCCGTCATAGGCCGGCACCACGTGTTCAGGCGTCTCGGCCATCACCGTGGCGTAATCCAGCGGCACATGCATGTGCGTCAGCACTGCCTTCGCCGGCTTGAGCTTCTCGATCCAGTCCAGCGCCTGGCCGAACGACAGATGGCTGGGATGCGTGTTGTACTGCAGCGCGTCGATGACCAGCATGTCGAGGCCGCGCAGCCGCTCGACGGTCGCAGCCGGGAAATCGCTGATATCGGGACAATAGGCCAGCCCGCCGATGCGAAAGCCGAGCGAAACGATGTCGCCATGGATCTGCGGCAAAGGCTCAAGGGTGAGGGCACCGCCCTCGCCTTCGATCACGACCGGTTTTGCGTGGTCGATAAAATGCGCCTCGACGATCGGTGGATAAGAACTGCCGGGCGGCGTCGCGAAACAATAGCCGAACGCGTCGCGCAGCCGCAGCATGGTCGGCTCGTCGGCGTGAATATCGATGCGGCGGCGCTGCTCCAGCACATAGCCGCGCAGATCGTCGATGCCGTGGATATGGTCGGCATGCGGATGCGTGTAGATGACAGCGTCGATACGCGTCACCGATGCCATCAGCATCTGCTGGCGAAAATCCGGCCCGGTGTCGATCACAACCGTGGTGCGGGCGCCATTGGCGGCAATCCGCTCGACCAGAGCCGCCGCGCGCATGCGCCGGTTCTTCGGGTTTTCTGGATCACAATTGCCCCAGTCGCCGGTGATGCGCGGCGTACCGGGCGACGAGCCGCAGCCAAGAACGGTAAGGCGCAGCCGGTCGCTCATCGTTCAGGCTGCCGCCTCGGTCGGACGCGGCATCTTCGTAAACAGCCGGAAGAAATTCTGCGTCGTGATGGCGGCGATCTCGGCATCGCTGACGCCGACGGTCTCGGCGAGCACTTTAGCCGTGTTCGCGACATAGGCCGGCTCGTTGCGTTTGCCGCGATGCGGCACCGGCGCCAGATAAGGCGCATCGGTCTCGACCAGCAGCCGCTCGCGCGGCACATCGGCAGCGATGGCCCGCAGCTCCGTCGAATTCTTGAAGGTCAGGATGCCTGAGAAGGAGACATAGCCGCCCAACGCAACGCCGACTTCGGCCAGCCGGCGTCCGGACGAAAAGCAGTGCAGGATGAAAGGGAAGGCGCCCTTCCCTGTCTCTTCCTCTAGGATATGGGCCATGTCGTCGTCGGCATCGCGCGAATGGATCACCAGCGGCAGGCCGGTCCGGCGCGCGGCGGCGATATGGGTGCGAAACCCTTGCGCCTGCGCGTCGCGAGGCGCCTTGTCATAGAAATAGTCGAGGCCGGCCTCGCCGATCGCCACCACCTTGGGGTGATCGGCAAGCCGCACCAGCTCGTCGGCGCTGACGTCGAGCTCTTCGGCGGCATTATGCGGATGGGTGCCGACCGAGCAATACACCTCGCCGAAAGTTTCAGCGATTTCAAGGATTTGCTGAAACCGCTTCACGCGTGTCGAGATCGTCACCATGCGACCGATCCCGGCGGCGAGGGCGCGGGAGACGATATCCGCCCGCTCCTCGGCAAAATCCGGAAAATCGAGATGGCAATGGCTGTCGACCAGCATCAGCTGTTGCCATCCTGCTCGACATAGCGCGGAAACACGCCCTCCGGCGCCGGCAATGCGGTACCGGGCACCAGCGCGTGATCGGCGTGGACATGCTCGAAAGCACGTTTGTCCGCCGGCACGGCCAGCAGATCGAGCAGCTTCGCCGCCGATCCCGGAACGAAAGGCTGGCAAAGCAATGTCACCCGCCGCACGACTTCCGCCGTCGTCCACAGCACCGTTTCCATGCGCTCCGGATTGGTCTTCTTGAGCGCCCAGGGTTCCTGCGAGGCGAAATAGCGATCGGCTTCGGCCACGACGCCGAAGATCGCCGCCAGCGCCAGATGGATGCCCTGCTCCGCCATAGCCCGGCGCGCGACGGCAAGCGCTTCCACGGCCTGGTCGAGGATCGCCGTGTCGGCCTCGGTGAGTTCGCCGCGCTTCGGCACCACGCCGCCGCAGTTCTTGGCGATCATCGACAGCGAGCGCTGCGCCAGATTGCCGAGGCCGTTGGCGAGGTCGGCATTGGTGCGGTTGACGATCGCCTCATGACTGTAGCTGCCGTCCTGACCGAACGGTACCTCGCGCAGGAAGAAGTAACGCACGCGGTCGAGACCGTAATGCTCGACCATGGTGAAAGGGTCGACGACGTTGCCGACCGATTTCGACATCTTCTCGCCGCGGTTGAACAGGAAGCCGTGGGCAAAGACGCGCTTCGGCAGTTCGATACCGGCCGACATCAGGAAGGCCGGCCAGTAGACAGCATGGAAGCGCACGATATCCTTGCCAATGATATGCGTGGCCGGCCAAAAGCTCCATTTCTCAGCTTTTGTATCGGGATAGCCGGCGGCGGTGATGTAATTTGTGAGCGCATCGACCCAGACATACATCACATGCTTGTCGTCGCCCGGCACCGGAACGCCCCATTTGAAGGCGGTACGCGAGATCGACAGATCCTTGAGCCCGGACTTGACGAAGCTCATCACCTCGTTGCGGCGCTCGGCCGGACCGACGAAATCCGGCTGGCTTTCATAAAGCGCCAGCAATTTGTCCTGATAGGCTGAGAGCCGGAAGAAATAGCTTTCCTCCTCGTTCCATTCGACCGGCGATCCCAGCGGCTCGCGGCGCACGCCATCCTCGCCAAGCGTGGTTTCGCTTTCGTCGAAATAGGCTTCCTGCCGCACCGAATACCAGCCGCTGTAGCGATCCAGATAGATGTCGCCATTGGCGGCCATCGCCTTCCAGATCGCCTGGCAGGATGCGTAATGGCGCGGCTCGGTCGTGCGGATGAAGTCGTCGTTTGAGGCGCCGACCGTCTCGACCATCGAGCGGAAGATTGCCGAGTTGCGGTCGGCAAGCGCGATCGGCGGGATGCCTTCATTCTCGGCGGTCTGCTGCATCTTGAGGCCGTGCTCGTCGGTGCCGGTGAGGAAGAACACATCCTTGCCGTCGAGCCGCTGGAAGCGGGCCAGCGCGTCGCTGGCAATGACCGTATAGGCGTGGCCGATATGCGGCTTGCCGTTCGGATAAAAGATCGGAGTGGTCAGGTAGAATTTTTCGCGTGACATGAATGAACCGTCATGAATGTCTGAATGTCAGTTGTGGCGGTGGATATCGCATCGGAACGTCGATTGCCATCCCGAGGCCGATGCATGTCGCCCAAAAGGTGGCGGCGGCATGCATCAGGCAAACCGTCACATTCGCATCGCAGAATTCAAGCGTTCGATCATGGTCAAAGCATGCTGCTTCTTGTCGAGATTGTAGGTCTCGGCTTCAGATATCGTGTTCAGCGCCTCGTGCCAAGCCTCGGACAGCGTTTTGGCCCTGGCGAGATCGCCGGCTGAAGCTGCATCGCTGGCCGCCGACGACAGCAGGTCAAGCGCGCGGCTGTTGAAGATATCGAACTGGATCGACTGGTCGCGGCCGGCCACGGCCTCGGCCAGGCGGTGGGCGCCAGCAATGTCGGGCCTGTTGGCCGCCACCAGCGTATCGAGCGCGCCGGCAATCTCCAGCCCGCCATACTGGGTGAGCAGGATCGCGTTGCGGGCGCTGCCCCCTGCCCGCCCGGCCAATGCCGCGCGCGCCGCCGGATCGTCGGGCGGTGGCGGCTCGATGCCTTGCAGCACCGCCATCAGTTCATCTTCGGCAAGCGGCGCAAGCCGGACCATCTGGCAGCGCGAGCGGATCGTCGGCAAAAGGCTGCCCGGCGCATGCACGATCAGGATGAACAGGGTGCGCGCCGGCGGCTCCTCGAGATTCTTCAGCAAGGCATTGGCGGCGTTGATGTTCATGTCGTCTGCCGGATCGACGATGACGACCCGGTAGCTGCCGTCATGTGAGGTCATCGACAGGAAGCGGTTGACCTTGCGGATCTCGTCAACGGTCAGCACTGTCTTGAAGCTTTTGGTCTTGTCGTTGGCTGGACGCGTCAGATGCAACACCGAAGGGTGCGCGCCGGTCGCGATCTGGCGAAACAGCGATGACGCCGGATCGGGAATGGCCAGCGCCTCGGGCGCGGTCCTGAAATCCGTATGTTTCAAAAGATGGTGCGCCAGATGAAAGGCGAATGTCGCCTTGCCGATGCCGTGCGGTCCGGCAAGGATCAGCGCATGCGGCAGCTTGCCGGACCGGTATGCGGAGGTCAGCATCGCCGCGACCTCGGCATGGCCGATCAGCCGCGGTGTTTCCGACGGCTCAGGCACGCCGTCCAGCGTGTCGTGCTGCTCCGGGGCGATGCGTTCGAAGATCATGCCGGCGCCGCCTGCTTCCTTGGTGCCGGCATCCGCTCCTCCAGCGCCGCGAACACGGCGGCGGTGACGACATGCTCCACCGTGTCGGGATCGGCCGAAGCGTCGATGACGATGCAACGCTGCGGCTCGGCCGCGGCTATCGCCAGAAATGCCTCCCGGCGGCGCTGGTGGATGGCTAAAGTCTCTTTCTCGAAACGGTCGGCCGCGTCACCGGCGCCGCGCCGCGCCGTAGCGCGCCTCAGGCCCTCGGCGGGATCGATATCGAAGATCAGCGTCATATCCGGCATCATGCCGTTGATGGCGACGGCTTCCAGCGCCGTCATGAAATCGGGATCGAGGCCTCCGGTCACGCCCTGGTAGACGCGCGAGGAATCGATGAAGCGGTCGCACAGCACGATCGAGCCGCGCTCGACGGCCGGCCGGATGACCTGCTCGACATGGTCGGAGCGCGCGGCTGCGAACAGGATCGCTTCCATCTTAGGGCCGAACGGCTCGGCGGCGCCCGACAGCAGCACATGCCGCACCGCTTCCGCGCCCGGCGAACCGCCCGGCTCGCGCGTCACCAGCGCCTGGTATTTCTTGGCGCGCATGCGCCTTGCCAGCCGCTCGATCTGTGTCGACTTGCCTGCGCCTTCGCCGCCTTCGAAGGTGATGAAAAAACCGCTCGTCAATCGAGACTGCCTTTGTCCGCGCTGGCCGCTGTCATAGCTCTCGTCTGACAAAAGGTCCACGAACCAACCCCAATCACAAACGTTTCTGACGCAGCCAGCCGACAGCCAGTTCCTTGGCGGCATCGAGCGCCCGCTGCGGCAGCGTGCCGACCGCGACCTTCTCGGCGGCAAAAAGCGGCGTTTGCTGGCTCAACGTGTCACCGATCCAAACGCGCAACTCGCCGACCGGTTGCCCCTCCTCCACCGGCGCCGACACCGGACCGTTATAGACGATCCTGGCGGTCAGCTTGTCGCGGTTGGCGATCGGCAGGAATATGTCCACCGGTCCTTTGGCTTTCAAGGCCACGCCGGACTTGGCGCCGCCAAAAACCTGCGCCTCGCCGACCACCTCGTCCTTGGCGAATATCTCGGTTTTCTGGAACGAGCGCGAGCCCCATTCGAGCAGCTTGCGCGCCTCCTCGGAGCGCTCGCGATCGTTTGCCAGCCCGCTGATCGCCGCGATGACGCGCGTGCCGTTGTGGCTGACCGTGCCGACCAGGCCGAAGCCCCCCTGCTCGCTGGCGCCGGCGACGAAGCCGTCGGCTTCGATGCCCATGGCAACCAGCGGATTGCGGTTCCTCTGCGCGATCTTGTTCCAGGTGAAATCCGGCTGGCCGTAATAATGGAAGAAGTCCGGATAGTCGCGCCAGATATGCAGCGCCAGCATCGTCAGCTCGCGCACCGTCGTCTGCTGGCCATCGGCTGGCAGGCCGGTCGAATTGACGAAAGTCGATTTCTGCAAGCCGATCTCACGAGCGCGCTCTGTCATCTGGGCGGCGAAATTCGCTTCCGAGCCGGCCATTCCTTCGGCAAGCACGATGCAGCCGTCATTGGCCGCCTGCACGGCTACGCCCTGGATGAGATCCTCGACGCGAACCGCCGATTTGAGCTTGGCGAACATGGTCGAGGTTCCCGACGGCGCGCCGCCGGTGCGCCAGGCGTTCTCGCTGACGACAAACGTGTCGTCGAGCGTCATGCGCTTCGCCTTGATGGCGTTGAAGACCATCTCCAGCGTCATCAACTTGGCCATGGATGCCGGCGGGATCGCCTTGTCGGCATCCTTGGCGAACAACACGGTGCCGGTGTCGGCATCGATCATGAAGGCTTGCGTCGCCTTGGTCTCGAAAAGCTGGGCGGCGGCCGGGACCAGGCCAAGGAACAGCAGGGCCAACCCCAGCAAACCGGCGCCCAGGAAACCGGCGACAGTCGAAAGAAAGCGGAATTGCATGAAATATCGACCACCCATTACCCGGGCCAAGCTATCAGGGTTCGTTTGGCCGGATCAACGGGCGGCGAAAAATTGATCAGTCCCGCACAACCAGCGCATCCGGCGCGCCATGCGACCAGGCAGCCTTGAGCAGATCGTCGACGCCGCCATGGCCGTCCGGATACACATTGACCGCGTACCAGTCGTTGCCGTCGAGTTCCGTGCGCTCGATCTCGGTCCTGCCGAAGGGCTTCAGCGCCGCGGCGACCCGCTTTGCCTGGGCGGCATCGTCGAAGGAGCCGGCAGCGACATAGTCCGACGCGGGCGCCTGTTGCTGGCGGTTCGACTTCTTCCAGGATTGCAGGATGTCGGCCGGAGACATGCCGCTGGTATCGAGCGCGGCAAAGACATCGGCGCGCTGCACACGTTCATCCGCGTAGGACAGCGAGGCCATGGCGAAAGGCGAGTTCGCCGGCAAGGTGAGCTCGGGCCGCTGCGGCACGATCGGGCCGAAATCCGGCAGCACGACATCGCTGGCGCCTTGCACCGAGAATGCCGCCGGTTGCACGGTCGGCTGTTCCGACATAGCTGGCTGCGCGTCAAAAGCCTGTCCGGAATTGGTCAACTGCCCGGGGAACGGAACGGCGGCGGGCGTTCCGCCAACCGCAACGCTCGGCGACGGGCCGGCCATCGCAACCATCACGCCGGTCGGCAGGCCGTCCGATGGATCCGGCCGCTTGTTGCCGGGGTGATAGGATGCCACCAGATACTGATCGTCGTCGCCATCGAGTGGCGCACGGCCGACATATTCCACTTTGACCTTGGCCGTACCGACCTTGTCATAGCCGAGCATCTGGGCCGCGCGTTCCGAGACGTCGATGATGCGGCCCTCATGGTAGGGCCCGCGATCGTTGACGCGCACGATAACCGAGCTGCCGGTCTCGAGATTGGTGACGCGGGCATAGCTCGGCAGCGGCATCGTCGGATGCGCCGCCGTCAGATGCGTCATGTCGTAGACTTCGCCATTGGCGGTCAGCCGGCCGTGGAAGGCATCGCCATACCAGGATGCGAGCCCGACCTTGGTGAAGCCCTTCCTGTCTTCCTTCGGATAATACCACTTGCCGCGCACCTGGTAGGGCTTGCCGAGCTGGTCGCGGCCACCGCCGCGGCGCATGAAATCAACGCGCGGGCTCGCCTTCACGCCATATTCGGTTTCGGCGAAATATTCCTTTGAGCGCGGCTTCTTGTAGACCATGCCTTTCGGCTCGGGCTGCGAAGCGCAGGCGGCCAAAAGCAGCCCCGAAAGCGCGCACAGGGCCAAAGCAGAAGCGCGACGAAGACGCGGGCGCGCCGAAGCCTGCATGTTTTCGATTGTCCCCTACCGTGCTGCCATTCGACGGAGCCAGAAGTCACCGCTATGCCAGCAACACCTTGATCCCCAATCCCTTTTGCACAGGAATTGCTTATCACGATGTTAATCGATTATGGCCGCAACAGGGCGAGATTATGGCAGGGGGTCGCCTTTCTCCCCCTCAAGGGTCCTGCTCCGCTTCCGGCCAAATTGCCGGCAACATGAACGCCGAAAGCAAAGAGCCATCGGCGTGCCGCGGGAAAGACTAGCTCCCTTTATTGCGGCTGCGGTTGCGACGGCACCTGCTGGGCCGTCGCGCGCGACAAGATCTCGCGCTTCGTCAGAACCGGTGTCTGATAGGTCTTCTTCATGATTTTCCCCTTTTTAAAACATTAGCATGTTCAAATTGGCAGGGAGCTCGCTGTCTTGTCAATGCGCTGACCGCGCCTGTTGCCGCCCTCGCCAGCCTTGCGAACGACCATTCGCCGTTCCGCGATTGACAGATCTTCGCGCGGCGCACTAGAGCATGGGCTCGCGACCCCGTCGGCACGGCCGACGGACAGGCACCTCGTGAAAGATCACGATGGAGGGATGGCCGAGCGGTTTAAGGCACCGGTCTTGAAAACCGGCGTGGGCGCAAGTTCACCGTGGGTTCGAATCCCACTCCCTCCGCCATCCGGCTTCGCTCTTCGAGCTTCGCGGGATCGGCGCGATGCTTCGGGCGAAGCAGGATGCCCTTCGAAGCTTTGGCGCAGGAGGGCTGGTGCAAGGTTCCCTGTTGTCGCCATAAGCAGACACTTGCAAAGTGCGCCGTACGAACTGCAGCCACAAACCTAACATTTTTGATTGGAGCATGAACCAACCGCTTAATCGGCGCGACCCATGCTTCGAGATGCCAAGATGTGGAGGTCAGCGATGCGATCATCGATAGGAAGAACAGGCCCCGGTGCGTTGGCTTTGGGCATCGGCCTGGCCGTCATGCTTGGCGGAACCGCCATCGCGGAAGAACTGAGCGATCCGCTTTCGCCGCTGACCACCACCAAAGGCTCGGTCCTCTGCTTTGAGCGCGACTATTCCGCCGCGCATCTGGCGCAGCATCCCAAGCAGACGACCAAGTCGATCCTCCTCGCTTTCGAGCAGCGCTTCGTCACCATCGTGCTGCGGCCGCGCACCGGCGCCGAAAAGCGCATCTACGCGGCCTGCGACTGGCGGCAGGGTGCGGGGATCGATACCTCGGATCACAAGATGATCCCCAATTTCAACGGGCCCGCGGGGTTCGACTGCATGGTGACGAAAGACGACTCCGCCGAGGAAGCCGGCTACGGCCTGATCGACCCGGCTCAAGACGGACAGTCGCTGACGCTTTTCCTGCAGAGCCCGATCTATGTCGAAGGCAACAGCCCCAACGAGGAAAGCCACAGCATGGCGCTGGGCAAGGAGGACCGGACCTTCGTCCTCACCCGAACCGACCCTAAGGCATGCCAGGCGTACAAGCCTGTCTCGGAGGAGTAGCCAACCTGGAGAAGAGAAACTAAACTTTCCACGGAGTGGTCTGTGATGGCCCGGCAAATACGAGCCTTCGCTTTGGTGATCTTCCTGGGTTCGACGGTCTGCGCGCATGCAGCCGACTTCGGCGATGCGGATTGCGCCGCCGGTGCGAAGATGAAGCCGAAATCCGTCATGTGCATTCCGCGCGTTCCGCGCAATTGGATCGTCTGCAGCGGTATTCCCAACGCTGAGGGCGAGGGATTGTGGAAAGACACCGGCGTTCCCTGTGAACAGCCGCCGCCTAAAAGTCCGGCGGACTATCGGCCGGTCGCCGCCGTTCCCCATCCGCCACCGCTGGCACCCGACGCGAAGCGCATCATCGATCAGTTCAGCGGCATCTTCTTTCACTGCACACCAACGGCGGCAGTTAGCTGGACCGGCGATGCCTGCGCCGAGATCACCGAGGAATTCGCCCGGCAGGCAAAGGCGGCAAGCTTCCCCTATGCGCTTGTCGACGCGGCGGAGGCCGCAGCTGCCAAAGAGGCGAAGGGCCGAGCGGCAGGCATCCCGCCGGGCGGCGAGATGCAGTGGACTTTAACGTTCAAGACGGCAGAGTCGGGAGAGTTTTCGCTGCACCCGGCATTGACCGGAGTGGTCGAAATGCTGCCGGGAATCTGGACGCCCCAATCCGTCATCATCGGCGGCGACGTCTACTTCGAAAGCCAGGCGACAAGCGAAGACGCGGTCGGAGCAGCAAAGCAGCTGCTCAAGGCCGATTTCGACTACCTGCTGGCGGTCCACTGACCTGCGTGCGCGCTCGGTCCAGCCTTAGTCTGTGTAAGGCTTTCGCCCGCTTGCCACGGCCGCCAGGCTTGGAGCCACACCCCTTGGATAAACCGGCTTCTACTTTGAGGAAAACGGCTGGGAGGCGGAACCGCGGGCCAGAACTTTCCCTGACGAATCCACCGCCTTCACGGTGATGTTGTAGAAATGGGTTCCGCTATCCGGGCACGGCCCTTTGTAATGGAACGCACCGTAAGGGAGGGATGTTTGCCCCTTATAAGCAAGGGTCCCGCCACCGTGATCGTAAGATGAACTGCTGTCCGTCATCTTTATCTGCAGTTTTGCCGTTCCCTGGGGCACGCCGGACAGCGCTATCGGCGGCGATTTCGGGTCGAAACATTTCTTCGTCGGGCCCCATGCGAAAGAAACGCCCATGCCGGAGGCAAACGCATTCGATGCGACGATCGCAAATCCAAGCGCAAGCAGCAGTCTTTTCATGATTTTCTCAGTTTTCGAACCAACAAATAAAACGACGCGAAACAGGCCGACCCCACCTTCGTCAGAGGGGCTGTGCGGCCTTCTCTACCAGTTCAGTTTCAACCCGACATCGCCGCCATAGCTCTGCAAGCCGCTGCCGAACTTGCCGTCGAAGGCGGCGAACAGCGAGGTGTTGTTGCTCCAGTTCATCTTCAGTCCGGCATTGACCGCAACCGCGTCCTCGGCCGCAGAGGCCCCCTGGATGACGAAAGAGGTGCCCGGCGCCGCCTGGAAGCTCGGCTTCACTGAACGGTCCGGCTCGAATTCGTGCACCCAGGCCGCGCGGGCCCAGGCCTGCAGCGATTGGCCGTCGCCCACGCCGACCGTGGTGTCGAGCTGCAGGCCCAGCGAGACCGGCAGCGAGGTGACGACGTGGTGATCGAAACTCAGGCCCAGCGCACCGCCATCGGTCGACGTCTCGTCGAAAGCGTCCATCGACAGGAAGGCGAACTGCAGCCCTGCGAAAGGCGTGATGGCGCCTTCGCCCACCTGTTGCCGCCAGCCGGCCTCGATGTTGGTGCCGAAACCGGCGCTCAGGAAATTGCTGCGCCAGTTCTCGGGCGTCACGCCGGCCACCGGGTCAATCGGCGAGCCCGAGCCGGGTACGGCCGCGGTGCGGTGGATGTTGTTGTTGTAGAGGCCGAAGGCAAGCGCGCCGTCGATATAGAACTGGTCCCATTTGCGCGTGACATAAGCGCCGGCCTGGGCTCCGACGATATTGCCGGAAGTCTGGCGGTCGTCGACGGCGAATGAACCCGCAGAGCCACCCAGCGCGAAGCCCACCAGCGTGTCGGGGTCGCCGGTGATTTCCATGCCCGCCGCGAGGTTGCCGCCCCTGTACACAGTACCGGCACTGCCTACGGCCGCATCGCCGCTGATCTCACCGCCATTGCCGCCGGCGCTCGCCCAATAGCTCCAGCGCCGCTGGTCGGGCTGCAGCGCCTTGAACGGGTTCTTCTTGGGCTTCGCCGGCTCGTCATAGGCCTGCGGCGCGGCTGTGACATCCGTCGGATCAGTGCCGACGCCGCTGCGCCAGAAATCGGCCTGGCGGCCCATCGAGGCGAAGAAGCTTTCATAGGCGCCGAACTGCGGCTGCTCGACACCGGAAACGCCCTCGCCCGAGATCGAATCATAGACGGCGCCGAGCTGCTCGACCGTTGGAATATAGAACAGCGCCTCGGCGATCTTCTGGAAACTCGGCGATGTCGGGCCGCCGCTCTGAATGGCGTTGACAGCGTTAGCGACCGGAACCTGATTCTCGGTCAAGCCGTTGGGGGCGAAATTGATGTCTACGCCGAGATAGGCATCGTTAAGCCCTTGATATTGCAACTGATATTGCGCAACCGCGCTTGGGATCGCACTCAGCTCCAGTCCGGTGTGCGAAATACCGCCATCGGCGTGCAGGATATGGAACGTCTGGCTCCCGGGCTTCGCCGCGGCCGCATCCATGATGTTGAGATCGACCGCGCCACCGAGATCCGCCGTGCCCGTGACGTTGATGAGGTCGGCTGCCGGATCGAGGTCGACGTCGAGCTTGTAGGCGCCGGTAGCGCTCTGGTTCCAATTGCCGGCGAGATTGGTGGTCATCACATTGTTGTCGCCGCCCGGTGAGAAATAGCCGCTGTCGGAAAAGAGGTTGCCGGTGCCGAGCTTGGCGTCGGCGCCGGCATTGAAGGTGGCGTCGACCGCGTTGGTGAAGCTGTTGGCGCCGGCGCCGAGATCGAAGGACCCGGTGACCGTGCCGTAATTGGTGACCGCCTCCTTGCTGTCGCCGGAAAGGATCGCCCAGCCGCCGGCGGTGCCGCTCGCGGTCGTGATCGTGCCCTTGTTGCTGATCGTGTTGTTGTGGCCGTCGATGATCCAGACGCCCGCCCGAGACCTTGCCGGTCGCGCTCGTCAGGTTGATAGCAATGTCGCCATTGCCCTCTGACGCCTTGCTTTGCGCGACAATGGCGCTGGTGCCGGCGGCATGGGTGACGACCGAGCCCGCAAAATCGACGGTGACATTACCGGCGACGCCCTGGAACAGCGGGTTGAGCGGATGGAGCGTATCCTTCGTGCCGCCCGCGCTCTGCGCGAAGATGCCGATGGAGCCGCTGCCGTAGGTGTCGATCGTACCGGTATAGTGGACGTGGATGACGCCGGAGTCCCCAAAGTCGCCATTGCTGCCGACATGGTAGTCTGTGATCGTCCCCAGCACCGGGAGGTCGTTGCCGAGCGTGCCGAGTATGCCGCCGCCGCCGCCGATTGACTGCGCGAAGATGCCGGCCGAGGACGAGCCGTGCGTGATGATCGCACCGTTGCCCTCGACAGTGACATCCTTGCCCGAGCCGCCACTGCCGCCGCCCTGGCCAAAGGCCAGGCCGATGCCGAGATTGAGCGCCGGGATCGGCCCCATCGCTTGCTCGAGCACACGGTCGACGTTGCCGGCGACACCGCCGCCGCCGCCGACCGACTGCGCGAAGATGCCGTTGGACGCCGCGCCGAAGGTCTCGATCCTGCCGTTGTTGTTGTTGATGACGTGGACGATGCCGCCGTCGCCGCCGCTGGTGCCCTTGCCGCCGACGCCGATCGTGCCGGTGGCGCCGATATTGGCCTTGCCGCCGACACCGCCGCCGCCGCCCACCGACTGGGCGAAGATGCCGTTGGAATTGCTGCCCTTCGTGGTGATGTTGCCGGTATTGGTGACCTCGACAAGACCGCCGATGCCCGACCCGCCGCCATTGCCGCCGACGGCTGCGCCGAGAGAGCTGTAAATCTTGGTCTTGCCGAACAGCACGTTCGCGATCAGCGCCGCCGGAACCGGGATCAGTTCGCCGGTGCCGAGCAGGCCGTTGCCGCCCGCGCCGCCGCCGCCGCCCACGCTCTGCGCATAGATGCCGTCGGCAAGCGAACCGTTGGTCGTGATGCTGCCATCATTGGTGACGGTCACATGGCCGCCATCGCCGGCCGCGCCGCCCTGACCGCCGACCGCGATCGACATGGCGACGTTGATCAGCGCATCAGGGGGCGCCTCGCCCTTGCCGACCAGTACGTTGATCGAATTGGCACGGCCGCCGATACCGCCGCCGCCGCCGATCGATTGCGCGAAGATGCCATAGGCGCTGTTGCCGGTGGTCACCGTATCGCCGGCGATGTCCGTGTTGGTGGTGATGAGGCCGGTCTCGATGTTTCCGTGGTTGTTGACGGTGACGTCCTTGCCGTCGCCCGCCAGGGCGCCGTTGCCGCCGACCGCCACGGAGATGTTGGTGTTCTGTGCGCTCGAGCTGGTCGCGTTAGCCCAGCTTCCGACCGCCGTGATCGCATTGCCGCCATCGCCGCCGCCGCCGCCCGCGCTCTGCGCGAAGACACCGGCCGAATTGTCGCCATAGGTCCGAATGACCGACCAGTTGTTGACCGTCGCAGTCGAACCGTCGCCGCCAAGCGCGCCCTGGCCGCCCACGGTGACGCCTATCGACGCCAGCGGCAGGTTGCTGTTGTTGATGCCTAGGTTGACACCGATCGCGAAGCCGCCATCGCCGCCGCCGCCGCCAATCGACTGCGCCCTGATGCCGTCGGCGCCAAGGCCGAAGGTGGTGATGGTGGAGCCGGCGACGATCGCGCCGAGCGCGTCCTTGCCCGCATCGACGATGACGGCGCCGCCGTTCCCGCCTGTGCCGCCCGTGCCGCCGACGGCGACCGATATGTTGGCGCCCGGCCCCATGGAGCCGGCGCCCGATGCGGCATAACCGCCGGTGCCGCCTCCGCCGCCGACAGACTGCGCCCAGATGCCGTGGGCTTGGGTGCCATGGGTGGTGATGTTGCCGCCATTGGTGACATGCACCGTGTCGCCGATGCTGCCTATGCCGCCACTGCCACCGACCGCGATCGAGACGGCAACCGCCGGAATCTCTTCAGGATCGGGCGAAACCGCAAGCGAGAAAGCGATCGCCCCGCCGCCGTTGCCGCCGCCGCCGCCGACAGACTGCGCGAAGATGCCGTAAGCCTTGATACCCGTGGTGCTGATGTCACCCTGGTTGCTGACCGTGACGGTGCCGCCGCTGCTGCCGTCGCCGGCATCGCCGCCGATGGCGGCCGATATCGCGCCGACCGCGAGTGCGCCGGCGATGGAGAAGCCGCCATTGCCGCCGCCGCCGCCGAGGCTTTGCGCGTTGATGCCGATCGATCCGTCAGCATGGGTGATGATCGTCGAGGCGTTGTTGACGGTAACTGCCTTGGCGAGGCCACCGTCGGCCCCCTTGCCACCGAGGGTAACGGTCAGCGCAACCGCGCCGATCGTGCCGCCGCCGGCAAAGCCACCATTGCCGCCACCGCCGCCGACCGACTGTGCGAAAATGCCAAAGGCCTGGAGGCCGTAGGTCTCGATCTTGCCGCCGGCGGTGTTGACGTTGACGATGTCGCCGATACCTCCGACGCCGGCTGCGCCACCCATGGCGAGGCCGAAACTGAACGCGCCACCGCCACTGACCGCGACGGCGCCGCCGCCATCGCCGCCGCCACCGCCGACGCTCTGCGCGAAGATGCCGTAGGCGCTGTCTCCTTGCGTGGTGATGTCGCCCTTGTAGTTGACGGTCACGTCCTTAGCGTCGCCGCCGGGGCCACCCTTGCCACCGATCGCGAAGCTGGCGCCGGCGCCGGAGGTGCCGTTCGCAACCGAGACCGCAAGCCCGCCCCTGCCGCCGCCGCCGCCGACCGATTGCGCGAAAACGCCATAAGCCTTGGCGCCGGTGACGACGGTTTGGCCCTGACCGTTGGTGGTGCGCGTGCCGGTGCTGATGTCGGAGGCGACAAGGCCGGTGAGATCGCCCGGGGTGGCCACGTGGTTGACCTCGACCGATCCGCCCTTGCCACCCTTGTCGCCGTCACCACCGATAGCGATCGAGATCGGCGCTCCCGCGGTATACGAGCCGCCGCCATTGCCGCCACCGCCGCCCAACGACTGGGCGAGGATGCCGACGGAATTGTCGCCGCTTGTCGTCAGTGGGCCGGAGGAGTTGACGATGACCTTGAGGCCATCGCCGCCGCCGCCGCCCGAACCGCCGATGGAGAAGAGCCCGCCGCTGGAGCCGCCGTCGCCACCGCCGCCACCGATCGACTCCGCCTGGATGGCGGTGCCGACGGTGGTGATGCGGCCGGTGTTGTTGACCGTGACGGTGCCGCCATTGCTGGTGGCGCTGCCGGCGCCACCGATGGCGACCAGGCCACCGCTATCGCCGCCATTGCCGCCACCGCCGCCGATCGACTGAGCGAATATGCCACGCGCCTTGGGGCCGATTGTGATCAGCGTGCCGTCATTGTTGACGGTGACGGAGCCGCCGATGCCGCCGGCCGAACCGTCGCCGCCGATGGCGACGAGGCCGCCGCCACTCGAGCCCGAGCCGCCGCCGCCGCCGATCGACTGTGCCACGATCGCGTCGGCGCCGACGTCATGGGCATCGGGATTGGTCCCGCCATAAGTTATGATGGTGGTGCCGGCCGCATTGTTGACGATGACGGTGCCGCCGCCGATTGCCACGAGGCCGCCGACATCGCCTGCAGCGCCACCGCCACCACCGATCGACTGGGCGAAGATGCCGTAGGCGCCGATGCCATGGGTGGTGATGTCGCCGCCGGCATTGTTGTTGACCGTGACGGCGGAACCGGTGCCGCCGCCACCACCGAGTTTGCCGCCAAGCGCGACGATGCCGCCGGCATCGCCCGCATTGCCGCCGCTGCCGCCGAGCGACTGCGCCCAGATACCGTGCGATTCCTTTTGCGACGTTTCGATGACGCCGCTGTTGGTGACGGTGACCGTGCCGCCATTGCCGCCCGAGGTGGCCGAACCGGGCAGACCGACGATGCCGAAGCTGTCGCCGCTGCCGCCACCCGCGCCGCCGATCGACTGGGCAAGAATACCGGGCGACTTCTGCCCGGTGGTAACGATATGACCGCTGTTGATGACCGTGACCGTGCCGCCGGTCGTCGCCGGACCGCCCGAACCACTGGGGCTCAGGATGTAGCCGTCGCCGCCATTGCCGCCCTTGCCGCCTTTGCTGAGCGCAAAGATGCCGGGCGAGTTGTTGCCGCCGGTGGTCAGGTCGACCGAATTGTGCAGTGTGACGGTGCCGCCGGCGCCTGCCGCACCGCCGTCATAGGGCCCGAGTGCGCCATAGGCATCGCCGCCATTGCCGCCATTGCCGCCGATGCTGGCGACGGTGACGGCAGGCGTGTTGTCGGCGTTATTGCCATAGGGACCGTTGACGCCGCCGACCAGGGTGACGTCGACGGTCGGGCCGTTGCCGCCGGGGCTACCGTTCGAGCCGTCATAGCCAATGGTGACACTGCCCAGGATGCCGAGGTCGATATGGACGCCGTAGCCATTGCTGCCGCCCGCGCCTTGAGTGCCGACCTGACGATTGACATAAACCGCGCCGTCGGCGTTGCTGCTGCTGCCGCCATTGCCGGCGGTGCCCGCCGCGCCGCTATTGTCGAAAATGTTCGGCTTGAAGGCGTCGACAACCGAGGTTGGATGGCTCGAATCCGTCTGGTTGGTGACATTGATCCCGGTGATGAGATTGGTGGTCGAGTTCCGAATATAGCTGTCGACTTTGTAGGTTGCGCCACCCGACACATAGGTGGAGTTGAGGGCCGGCGCGTCGACCAGGATCGCATTGTATTCGGTGACCGAACCGACTGTGACCGAAGTAAGCGCCCAGCCCGAGCCGAGATCCTTGACCACCGTTTCGAGCGCGTTGGTGTCGGGGTTGTGTACCTGACTGCCGACCACGACGGCAGCCAGCGCCGCCTCCGGGGCGAACAACAGGAATGAGGCCGCGACGGCGGCGACCGCGATTGGACCGGGATGGTATATGCGAACTACGCGTCCAAGGCCGAACTTCGACCCATTGGCCGTCTTGATCTTCGCCATTGCCACAGTCCCCCCGGGCCATTCCGACCCGTCTCACCCTGCCAATGGCGTGACGCAACGGCAGCGCGCTGTCAACTTGGCCTCCCGCAACAACCGTTGGCGAAGTTCACGCCAGCGCCGCGGTCTGCAAGTAGTCCAGCTCACTCATATTTTGTCGTAAAAGTATTGAACCAGCTGGATTTCGTGGTTTTTCTCACCGGGCGGGCGGGCGCGATCCCATATATGCCAGTGTACAATGCCCCCGGAACGACCTGCCCCCGATCGGCTTGAATCATGGACTCTTGAGCTGACTTTTTCTGGGCGTATCAGCGCGGACGGTCCTTGTTCGCCGCGACACCGATGCGCGTGCCGAACCAAGCCTGAATCATTGAAAAGCTGCCGGTGGTTGCGAAAGAGGTGTATCCGGTTGCCGGAATGCAGGCGGCGCGGCAACCGATCCGGTTAGTGGCCGGTAAAATACCGTTTATTTGATTTCTCGGTCAAAATATGCTGCTTGTCGCGCCCATGAAAAAGCTCTGCCTGATGGTTCTGGCGTCGCTGGCGCTGGCCTTGCCGGCCAAGGCGATGGACAATGCGCTGCGTGCCGGCTTGTTGAAACTCGATCCGGAGACGCGGCTTGAGCAGCGCTGCGACGCCGAGGTGCTCGACCGGATCAGCCACGACGATCGCAGCTACAAGGCTGACCGGGTGGTGGCCTATGCCTTTGCCACGCCGCAGATGAGCGCCGACGCCATCAAGAGCTCCGGCGCCGCCTTTCGCAGCAAGGGCCAGTGGTACCGGCTGAAGTTCAAATGCCAGACCGCGCCAGACCATATGGAAGTGCTGCAATTTCGCTACAAGATTGGCGATGAGATTCCGGAATCGGACTGGGCGAAATATAATCTTTACGACTAGATTCCCCACCTCATCCGAGCTCCCGGCCGCGGCCTGGGAATCCTCGGGCTCACCGGAAGAAACCCATTTTCCCATGATGCCGAAGCCTGCGGCTTGACGCCGGTGGACCGTGCCTTTAGGCCCGTCTTGGTACAGGGCGACACTCATTTCAGGCAAGGATTTCTAGTTTATGGAAATATTCACTGCCGCAGGCCTTTCCGCTCTCCTCCAGGTCGTTGCAATCGATCTCGCGCTCGCGGGCGATAATGCAATTGTGATCGGTCTCGCCGCCGCCGGCCTTCCCGCCGACCAGCGCAAGCGCGCCATTCTCGTCGGCATCGCGGCGGCCACGGTCCTGCGCATCATCTTTGCCCTGATCACGCAATGGTTGCTGAGCATCGGGCCGATGCTGCTGCTGGCCGGCGGTCTGCTGCTGCTGTGGGTGTGCTGGAAGATGTGGCGTGAGCTGCGCGTCAGCCACGAGGACGAGCGTGACGCGACTGAAGCCCTTTCCAACGGCACGGTCGCCGGCAAAGGACGCAAGACCTTCTCCCAGGCCGCCTGGCAGATTGTGATCGCTGACGTGTCGATGTCGCTGGACAATGTGCTGGCCGTCGCCGGTGCCGCCATGAAGCACCCGACAGTGCTGATCATCGGGCTGGTGCTCTCGATCGCGCTGATGGGTTTTGCCGCGTCCTTCGTCGCGCGCCTGCTGCACAAATACCGCTGGATCGCCTATATCGGCCTGCTGATCATCCTCTACGTCGCCATAAACATGTTCCTCGAAGGCGCCGTGCAGCAGTTTCCGCAACAGTTCGCTTTCTTGGCGCCATGGTTCGGATCGGATGGCCACTGACGTCTCTTTCTAGGCGAACGGCTATCGGATCGCACCGGCCTCGACGGGCGGTCAGGTTTGCTTCTGTGCCGAAGCATGCTATTGCGCCGCACAAATTGGCCTAAAGCCGCGCGCGTAGATCGATACAGTCAAGGCCTCGAGCCCGATCCGCGCGCTCTTGTTTCTTGGAAAATAGCCCTATGTCCGCCCCTCGCGTCAGTTTCGTCAGTCTTGGATGTCCGAAAGCACTCGTCGATTCCGAGCGCATCATCACGCGCCTGCGCGCCGAAGGTTACGAGATCGCGCGCAAGCATGACGGCGCCGATCTCGTCGTCGTCAACACCTGCGGCTTCCTCGATTCCGCGCGCGATGAGTCGCTCAACGCCATTGGCTCCGCGCTGTCGGAAAACGGCCGCGTCATCGTCACCGGCTGTCTCGGCGCCGAGCCGGACGTCATCCGTGAGAAGCATCCCAATGTGCTCGCGATCACCGGTCCGCAAGCTTATGAAAGCGTGATGGCCGCTGTGCATGAGGCGGCACCGCCGAGCCACGACCCCTATATCGATCTTCTGCCGCCGCAAGGCGTGAAGCTGACGCCACGCCACTATGCCTATCTCAAGATTTCCGAGGGCTGCAACAACCGCTGCACCTTCTGCATCATTCCCGCACTGCGTGGCGACCTCGTCTCGAGG
>JAEKLU010000277.1 GCA_019509685.1 Mesorhizobium sp.
CCAGTCGCTGAAGACGACCACCGTCTATGTCACCCATGATCAGTTGGAGGCGATGACGCTCGCAGATCGCATCGTGCTTCTCAAGGACGGCGTCATCGCCCAGATCGGCTCGCCTGCGGAAATCTATCGTCGACCCGGAAATCTGTTCGTGGCCGGCTTCATCGGCACGCCGAACATGAATTTTGTCGAGGTGACGGTCACCCATGCCCGAAACAGTTGGATGCTAACGGGTGCTGGCACCGTGCTTTCGATGGACGGCTCGGATTTCCATCTCCACGATGGCGACCGCGCCGTCCTCGGCATCCGGCCCCCAGACCTGAAAATGGCCGGCGCCGGCGCGGCCAACATACTGCAAGGCACCGCCGACCTTATCGAATTCCACGGCAATGACGCGCTGGTGACATTTGGCTCCGGGGGCAAGGAGGTCAGCGCCCTGGTGCCGGCCCGCGAGTGCCCGGCGCTGCGCGCGCCTGTCCGCTACACCTTCGATGAGGAAAGCATCCACCTCCTCGACGCAACGACCGGCCTGTCGCTGCGCAAGCCATAGACTAACTGATCGCGTCGAGCATCCGCCGCTGGCGGTGCATTTCGAGGAAAATGCGGTAGTCGCGGTCGAAGCGAGCGCCGGCGGCCTTGTTGGGCGCGCGCGTCTTGCCGCCTTGCTGCATGGCAACGCAAGCCGCGTTGAGGTCGGGATAAAGCCCTGCGGCGGTGGCCGCCACCATGCCGGTGCCGAGCAGCACCGCTTCGTCGGCCAGCGGCTCGACCACGGTGCAGCCGGTGGCGTCGGCATAGAGTTCCATCAGCAGCGGGTTCTTGGTGTGGCCGCCGGTGACATGCAGCGTGTCGATTAGATAGCCGTTCTCGTTCAGCGCATCGAGCACATGGCGCACGCCGAGCGCGATGCCGACGGCGGTGCGCCAGTAGAGCTTGCAAAGACTGTCGAAGGAGGCGTCCAGCGTCAGGCCGCTGATGACGCCGACGGCATGCGGATCGGCGAGCGGCGAGCGGTTGCCGTGGAAATCCGGCAGCACATGCAACCTGGCCGCCAACGCGTCGCCGTCCTCGGCGCGCAATTCGGCGACACGGCCTGCAATCTTCATATGCATGGCCGCATCCGGCTCGCCGCCGGCGCCGTGCCAGCGGATGATGTGGTCGAGCAAGGCGCCGGTGGCCGACTGGCCGCCTTCCGCAAGCCAGAGCTTCGGCAACGCCGCGCCGTAATATGGGCCCCAGACGCCGGCGAAGGGTTGCGGATCGGGCGACATCGCCATGACGCAGGACGAGGTGCCGGCAATCAGCGCCAGGTGCCGGCTGATATCCTGCTGGTCGCCGGCAAAGCCGCCGAGAACGCCGAGCGCGCCGGCATAGGCGTCGATAACGCCGGCGCCGACCCGGCATTTTTCGGTCAAACCGAGATCGGCGGCCGCCTCGGCCGTCAACGGACCGATATTGGTCCCGACCGCGCTGGCCTTCTCGGGCAGATTGCCGTGCGCGAACAGGTCGTCCAGGCCAACGAGGTCGAAGAAATCGCGACGCCAGCTCGTTTCTTCATGCGCGAGATAGGTCCATTTCGCCGTCAGCGTGCATTGCGAGCGGGCGAGCGAGCCTGATGCCTTCCAGGTCAGGAAATCGGCGAGATCGAATAGATAGCCGGCTTCATTCCACGTCTTCGGCAGGTTCCGCTTCAGCCACATCAGCTTCGGCGTCGCCATTTCCGGCGACATGACGCCGCCGATATAGTCGAGCACGACATGGCCGCTTGCCGTGCATTCATCGGCTTCGGCGATGGCGCGATGGTCGAGCCAGACGACGGTGTCCCAGCGCTTCTCGCCGGTGACGGAGGCGCTGAGCTGGTCGCCGTTCCCGTCGCGCACGACGAGCGAACAGGTGGCGTCGAAGGAGATGCCGGCAATGCTGTCGGCGGCGATGCCGGATTTTTGCAGGGCGCCGCGCACGGCCTTGCACACGGCCGACCAGATATCTTCCGAATCGTGCTCGGCGTGATCGGGCTTAGGCTGGTGCATGGCGATCGGGTGATCGGCCCGGCCGAGCAGGTTGCCGGCAGAGTCGAGAATGCCCGCGCGAGCGCTCCCGGTGCCGACATCGACCGCGCAAACGAAACTCTTCGTCAAGATGCTTTTTCTCTCGCTCCCAGGTCTGCAATCAGATCGGGCAATTGCAGCATGTCAGCGAATATAAAGTCCGGTTCGGTCGACGCAAGCCGCGCTTTCAAGCCGGGATTGCCGGCATGCGAACCGCCAGTAAAGGCAAAGACGCGCATGCCCGCGGCACGCGCGGCCGCGACGCCTGCGGGGCTGTCCTCGATGACCAGGCAATCGCGCGGATGCGCGCGCATCGAGGCGGCGGCGTGCAGGAAAAGATCGGGCGCCGGCTTGCCGCGCTGAACCATGGTGGCGCTGAACAGATGCGGCTCCAGGAACGGAAGCAGGCCTGTGACGTCAAGCGCGTAGCGGATGCGCTCCAGCGTTCCAGACGAGGCGACACAAACGGGCAGGCCGAGCTTCGGCAAGGTTTCCGTGATGCCCGGGATCGGCTTCAGTTCCTCGCGGAACCTGCGCATCAAGTCGACGCGCATGGCGGTCAGATGCTGGTCGCTGATCTCTATGCCGAAATCGCGGCCGAGGATCTCGCGCACGCTTTTCATGCTCTTGCCGAGAAAATGCTCGTAGGCGGCATCCTCGCTGACGGCGCCGCCTGCGCGCTCGATCATGCCGAGCAGCGCCGATACCGAGAGTGCTTCGCTGTCGACCAGAACGCCGTCGCAGTCGAAGATGACCAGTTGCGGCGTCATGGCTGTTGCTTCCGGTACTTTCAGAGCTTGCCGGCGAGATAACGCGTCAATGTTTCACGCGCGCCATTCGCCCACAGCACCTTCAGCGCATGGCCAAAAGCTTCCCCAAAAACGCCTGAGCGGCCGACATCGCCATAGATGTCTTCCATGGCAAGCCAGGCTTTCGGATCGTCCTTCGCTGCCTTCGCGGTCGCCTGCATGCGGTCCCAGCTCGGGTCGTTCGGCTCGATGACGGCCCCGCTGTCGGTGGTGCCGAAGCAGTAGCGGCACCAGAGCGCCGATTCCAGCGCCAGTCCGGCGACGCTTTTGCCCGCCTTCAGCCGGTCGGCGATCGTCGGGATGATGAATTTCGGCTGGCGATTGGAGCCGTCGAGGCAAAGCCGGCGGATGGTGTCGCCGATCTTTGGGTTGGAAAAGCGGCGTTCGATGAGCTGATAGTAGTCCTCGAGGTCGGTATTCGGCACCGGCGGCACGGTCGGGATGATCTCGTCATGCTCGAGCTTGGCGAGGAAATCACGCACCAGCGGCTCCTGCATCGCCTCATGGACGAAATGGATGTCCATCAGGCCTGCCGGATAGGCGATTGTGGCGTGGCCGCCGTTGAGGATGCGGATCTTCATCAGCTCGTAAGGCGAGACATCCTTGACGAACTGCACGCCGACCTTTTCCAGCGCCGGGCGGCCGGCGGTGAAGTGATCCTCCAGCACCCATTGCTTGAACGGCTCGCAGAACACCGGCCAAGCGTCTTCCAGGCCGAAATCGTCGGCGAGGATCTTGCGCTCGCGGTCGGTGGTGGCCGGCGTGATGCGGTCGACCATGCCATTCGGGAACGCGACATGATCGCCGACCCAGTTGGCGAGATCCTCGTCGATCAGCCGGGCGAGGCCGATGACGCCGTCGGAGGTGACATGGCCGTTGTGGGGAATGTTGTCGCAGGACATGACCGTGAACGGCACGATGCCGTCGGCGCGACGGCGCAACAGGCCGGCAAGGATGATGCCGAAAACGGTCTTCGGCGCCGCGCCCGGCCGTGCATCGGCGACGATGTCGGGATGGGCCGGATTGAACTTGCCCGACGCCGGATCGATGAAATAGCCGCCTTCGGTGATGGTCAGCGATACGATCTTGATCGCCGGATCGGCGAGCTGTTCGATGATCGCCTGCGTATCGCCGGGCATCAGGAAATCGATCATGGCGCCAGTGACGCGGGCGCTCATATGGCCCTGGTCCTGCTCGACGACAGTGGTCAGCCAATCCTGTTCCTGCAGCTTGGCGCGGCCGATCTTTTCACCTTCGAACACACCGGCGCCGATCAGTGCCCAGTCGTGGCCTTCGCCGGTTCCGAACAGGTCGTCCAGATAGATGGCCTGGTGCGAACGATGGAAATTGCCGACGCCGAAATGGACGATACCCGCCTTGAGCGAGGCGCGGTCATACTTTGGACCGGAGACCTTCGAAGGAAGCCTGGCGAGGTTCGAGGAAGAGAGTTTCACGGTCATCTCATATACCCTTTGGCCGACCTGCAGCCCGACTGTTTTGCCTCCTTGGGTGAGCGAGGATGAGGGACAGCATCCGGTGTTCCAGCGTGCTGTCCCTCACCTGCCCCGCGGCGTCTTCTCCGGAGGAAAGAGAGAAGCGCCTTCCCCCTCAACTGATCGTCTTCAGCTCGTCTCGATACCGTGCGCCGATCCGGTGATCGGCGCCGCGTTCCCTTTCAACCTCACTGCGCCAGAGCCTTGCCGTCGGCGCCGAAGCGATGCAGCTTGGTCTTGTCCGGAGTCAGGTAGACGACGTCGCCGTGCTTCACGGCAACCTCGCCGTCGGCGCGGACATTGATCGTGCCGATGCCGTCGGCCTGGGCGTGCAGGAAGGTGTCGGAGCCGAGATGCTCGGCAACACCGACAGTCGCTTTCCAATCGCCGGAGGTAGTCGAGATGTTGATGTGTTCGGGCCGGATGCCGATGGTCTTGGCGCCGTATTTGTCGGCCGGCGCGCCTTCGATAAGGTTCATCTTGGGTGAGCCGATGAAGCCGGCGACGAACAGGTTCTTCGGCGTCTTGTAGAGCTCCATCGGCGAGCCGACCTGCTCGATGTTGCCGGCATTGAGCACGACGATCTTGTCGGCCATCGTCATGGCTTCGACCTGGTCGTGGGTGACGTAGATCATCGTCGTCTTCAGCTGATGGTGCAGCTCGCTGATTTCGAGCCGCATGGTGCCGCGAAGCGCGGCATCGAGGTTGGACAGCGGCTCGTCGAACAGGAAGGCGGTCGGCTGGCGCACGATGGCACGGCCGATGGCGACGCGCTGACGTTGGCCGCCGGAAAGCTGGCCGGGACGGCGTTCGAGGTAGTTGGTGAGGTTGAGCACCCGCGCCGCATCCGCCACTTTCTTGTCGATGGTCGCCTTGTCTTCGCCAGCCATCTTCAGCGGGAAGCCGATGTTCTTGGCCACCGTCATATGCGGGTAGAGCGCGTAGGACTGGAACACCATGGCAAGCTTGCGCTTGGCGGGAGCCTCGCCGGTGACGTCGCGGCCATCGATGTTGATGGTGCCGCCGCTGGTGTCCTCCAGCCCGGCGATCAGGCGCAACAGCGTGGACTTGCCGCAACCGGAGGGGCCGACGAAGACGACGAACTCGCCATTCTCGATCACCAGATCGAGGCCGGGGATGATCGACGTCGATCCGAAGGACTTGGAGACGTTCTTGAGCGTGATATTTCCCATGGTTTCCTCCCGGGGATTTCGTCGGCCGTTTGCGGTCTTCTACTTCACGGCGCCAAAGGTCAGGCCGCGCACCAGCTGCTTCTGGCTGAACCAGCCCATGATCAGGATCGGCGCGATGGCCAGCGTCGAGGCCGCCGAAAGCTTGGCCCAGAACAGGCCTTGCGGGCTGGAGAAGGAACTGATGAAGGCGGTGAGGGGTGCGGCGTTGGTGGTGGTGAGCCGGATCGTCCAGAACGCTTCGTTCCAGGCCAGGATGATGTTCAACAGCATGGTCGAGGCGATGCCCGGCACCGCCATGGGTGTCAGCACATAGATGATCTCGTTCCACAGCGACGCGCCATCCATGCGTGCCGCTTCCAGGATCTCGCCGGGGATTTCGCGGAAGTAGGTGTAGAGCATCCAGACCACGATCGGCAGGTTGATCAGCATCAGCATGACCATCAGGCCGATGCGGCTGTCGAGCAGTCCGAGATTGCGGAAGATCAGGTAGATCGGGAACAGCACGGCGACCGCCGGCATCATCTTGGTGGACAGCATCCACATCAGGATGTCCTTGGTCCGCTTGGTCGGCGAGAAGGCCATCGACCATGCCGCCGGAATGGCGACGAGCAGGGCCAGGATGGTCGAGCCGACGGAGAGCAGCACCGAGTTCAGGAAGAACTTGAAGTAGCCGCTCTGCGCCTGGACCTCCGAATAGCTCTCGAAGGTTCCCGATGGGATCAGGTTGAAGCCCTGGATCGCCTCCTGTTCAGACTTGAACGAGGTGATGATCGTGTAAAGGATCGGAAAGAAGATCAGCAGGGCGACGATCCAGGCCGCGGCCGTGGCAATGGTCTTGTGCTGGGTGGTGACTGCGCGTGCCATCTTGTCCTCCCTTACTTGTCCAGGTTCTTGCCGACGGCGCGCATGGCGAAGAAGGCAACGATGTTGGCGAGAATGACGGCGATGACACCGCCAGCGGATGCCTGGCCGATTTTGAACTCCAGCAGCGCCTTCTGGTAGACGAGGAAGGGCAGGTTGGTGGAGGCATAGCCCGGGCCGCCATTGGTGGTGACCAGGATCTCGGCATAGACCGAGAGCAGGAAGATGGTCTGGATCAGGATGACGACGGTAATGGCGCGCGACATGTGCGGCAGCGTCAAATACCAGAAGCGGCTGAGGAAGCCGGCGCCGTCCATCTCGGCCGCCTCCTTCTGCTCGCCGTCAAGCGACTGCAGCGAGGTCAGCAGGATCAGCGTTGCGAAGGGCAGCCACTGCCAGGCCACGATGATGATGATTGCGGTGAGCGGATATTGCCCGAACCAGTCGATCGGTTGCAGGCCGAAGAAGCGCGCAATATCGGCAAAGACGCCGTATTGCGGGTGCATGATCATGTTCTTCCAGACCAGTGCGGCGACCGGTGGCATGACGAAGAACGGTGAGATCACCAGGATGCGCACGATGCCCTGGCCCCACATCGGCTGGTCGATGAGCATCGCCAAAAGGATGCCGCCGACCACGGTGATGACCAGCACGCTGACGACGATGGTAAGCGTGTTGAGGATCGACTGCAGGAAGGCAGGGTTGGAATAGAACAGCGCGTAGTTGGAGAAGCCGACGAAGCCGTCGCGCATCGGGTTCAGCGGATTGTACTGCTGGAACGAGAACCACAGCGTGAAGGCCAGCGGCACGATCATCCAGACAAACAGCAGCACCACGGATGGGGCCATCATGAAACGGGCAAGCGAACGGGTTTGCTGAGTAGCCATGACGGTCACCCTCCCAAGGTCAGCCAGGTTTTGTAGAACTGTGCCAGAATTTTCCCGATTTTGAAAAGTGGCCGCCCGAACTGGGTTTCGGGCGGCCCCTTGCCGGTCATGATACGCGACCGGCTTTCGGCACCGGGAGGAGCCTTACTTGATGTAGCCGCCTTCGGTCATTGCCGCGGTGGCTGCGTCCTGGGCCTGCTTGAGCGCATCGTCGACGCTCGACTGGCCGGCAAGTGCGGCCGAGAAGAGCTGGCCGACGGTGGTGCCGAGGCCCTGGAATTCAGGGATGGCGACGAACTGCACGCCGACATACGGCACCGGCTTGACGGTCGGATGCGTCGGGTCGGCGGCGTTGATGGAGTCCAGCGTCATCTTGGCGAAGGGCGCCGCCTTCTGGTAGTCGGCATTGGCGTAGAGCGAGGAGCGCGTGCCAGGAGGCACGTTGGCCCAGCCTTCCTTCGCAGCGACCAGCTCGGCATAATGCTTGCTGGTTGCCCAGGCGACGAACTTCTCCGCAGCGTCAGCCTTCTGCGTGCCGGCCGGAATGGCCAGCGACCACGCCCACAGCCAGTTGCCGCGCTTGCCGAGGCCGTTGTCGGGCGCCAGCGCATAACCGACCTTGTCGGCGACGGTCGAGTTCTTCGGATCGGAGACGAAGGAGGCGGCGACGGTGGCGTCGATCCACATGCCGCACTTGCCCTGCTGGAACAGCGCCAGGTTCTCGTTGAAGCCGTTGGACGAGGAGCCCTCCGGGCCATCGGCCTTCATCAGGTCGACATAGAACTGCAGCGTCTTCTTCCATTCGGGCTGGTCGAATTGCGGCTTCCAGTTCTCATCGAACCAGCGGGCGCCGAAGGAGTTCGACATGGCGGTCAGGAAGGCCATGTTCTCGCCCCAGCCGGCCTTGCCGCGCAGGCAGACGCCGTTCACGCCATTGGCGCGGTCGGTCATCTTGTCGGCGGCCTGCTTGATGAAGTCCCAGGTCGGCGCATCGGGCATCTTGAGGCCGGCCTTGTCCATCAGGTCCTTGCGGTACATGACGAAGGAGCTCTCGCCGTAGAAGGGCGCGGCATAGAGCTTGCCGTCGACCGAGAGGCCGCCGGCGATGGCCGGGATGATGTCCTTGGCGTCGTAGTCGTCGCCGAGCTTGTCGAGCGGCAGGAGCCAGCTCTGCTTGGCCCAGATCGGAACCTCGTAGGTGCCGATGGTCATGACGTCGTACTGGCCGCCCTTGGTGGCGATGTCGGTGGTGACGCGCTCGCGCAACACGTTCTCTTCGAGCGTGACCCAGTTGAGCTGGATATCGGGATTGGCCTTGGTGAAGTCGTCCGTCAGCTTCTGCATGCGGACCATGTCGCCATTGTTGACGGTGGCGATGGTGATGGATTCGGCATGTGCGGCGAAAGCGAGAGCGCTGGCCGACAACAAGCCCAGAGTGAGCGTGCGCAGTTTCATGAATTCCTCCCATAAACCAAAGTGAGCATTTGCCTTGGCTATGGGCAATTACTCACTTGATATGAATTATGTCAAGGCGGAATCGATGCTGCAATGCAGCACGACCGGACGATAAAGGCATTGGCCGGCAGGCGTCCGACACACGCGGTAACATGTCGGTGAAAAGCGGCCGCGAGAATCCGCCGCCGGCTTCATCCGTGCGGTGGATATCCGCCGATGCGAAACGCAAAGACCTGTCCGTCACGAAGCTGCTTGCCCACGCTCGACGTCTCGGTCACCCTGATCCAGTTGGGCTCGTCCTTGCGCAAGGTGACTTCGCGGTTGACGGCCAGCGCGGCAGCTTGGAAGGCGGTGAACGCGCGCACCACATGGGTTGCCCGGACGGTGTCGTTTTCCATTTCCTCGACACGATAGGCTTTCATCGACCAGGCCACCTCGCGGATCAATCCTGATTCTCCGGCCGATTGATCCAAGGCGACTTGAGTCGCGGCAAGCGCGCGGCCGGTGCGGACGATGATGTCGACAGTGTTTTTCCAGGCCATGGTTAACCGGAGCGTCGCCCCTTGAGCGCCAGCCGCCAGGAACTGCCGCGAGCCTGACGCCTAGCGGCAGGCGATCTCGGCCAGGATCCAGTCGCGAAAAGCGCGTATCTTGGGCACATTACGGCGCGCCGTTGGATAGACCAGCCAATAAGCATGGCCATCGTCGCCGACGAAGTCGAAGGGTTGGATGAGGCGGCCGTCGGCCAGTTCGTTCTTGAACAGCGCCCTGGTGAGGATCGCCACGCCGTGGCCGGCGATCGCGGCATTCGCCTCATAGGCCTGCGCGCCCATGCTTGAGCCTGGCCGCCTGGCAAGATCGTGCGCGTCCACGCCGGTGGCTTCGAACCACTGGGTCCACCAGATGTCGCCGGGGTCGAGGATCGGCAGGCGCAGAAGGTCCGCCGGTTCCTTGAGGCCACCGATGCTTGCGGCGAGCTTCGGGCTCAGCATCGGCGTGAAATCGGCGTCGAGCAATTTGTGCGCCTCCAGCCCCGGCCACTTGCCGCCGCCGGATCGGATCGCGAGATCGACATCTTCGCGGGCGAAGTCGGTCAGGCGGCTCGACGTGTCGAGCCGGACGGCAAGGGCCGGATGGGCGAGCTGGAACGCGCCCAGATGCTGCGCCAGCCAATTCGATGCGAAGGTCAGCACCGTGGTGACGCATAGCAGCCCGTCGGCGCCGCCACGCGCCGCGGCATAGGCCTGGCCCAGAATGGCGAAGGCTTCGCTGACGGCGGGCGCCAGGCGCTGTCCGGGCTCGGTCAATTCGATCTGCCGTGGACGGCGCAGGAACAATGGCGCGCCGATGCGCTCCTCGAGCAGCTTGATCTGGTAGCTGGCGGCCGCCTGGGTCATGCCGAGCTCCTGCGCCGCCTTGGTGAAGGAAAGATGCCGGGCCACGGCCTCGAACACCTTGATCGCCTGCAGCGGCGGCAGCTGCGCGAGCTGCGGGGGGTTCAGATCAGGCATAAGGCCTCCTTATGGGTCATGATCGAGGTTTGATTGGAAGCACGAACCAGCCAACCCGATATTTGGGGTCGACGATCAATCCAATTCAAGCAGGTGGACGATCATGACCACAGTACAGGAAAAGCTCGTTTCCAACGCGACGCCCAGCTGGTTTTCCCTGCTGGTGCGTGAGTTCTCGCGTCTTACCGGTCGCAGACGCAACCATGTCGACGTCCGCTACCTGTCGGAACACCTGCAGCGCGACATCGGTTTTCTCGACGGCAACGATCCGCGCGGGCCCCGTCGATAGGCGGATGTTGTTTTATCGGTGCGTTCGGCGGATAGCTTGAGCCTGGAGGCTCGAGATCATGCGCCTGCAAGCAAGGCTTCCGCCGTCCGCTCGTCGGTGATGAGGCCGTTGACCAGCCGGCGGTTGACCGCCGCCAGAATGCCAGGCAGCTTGCGCTCGCCCATGGCCAGAGCAATGACCAGCGATCTTTCGCGCGACGGCAGTGAGGCGGACGACACACGGTCGTTGGTGATGCCTTCGATCATGCGGCCTTCGCGATCGAACACCCAGCCGACGATCTCGGCGATGCCGCCGGCCTTCTGCAGCGCCTTCAACTCGCTTTCCGAAATAAAGCCATCCTCATAAAGCGGCGCCTTCGGGCCGAGGTCGCCGATGCCGACGAAAGTGACGTCGGCTTCCGCCGCCAGCGCCAGCGTCGGCTGGATCATCGGCTGGTTGAGCAGCATCTCGCGCTCTTCGGGAGAAGACGCGATGACCGGCAACGGCATCGGGAAGGAGCGCGCCTTGACGCGATCGGCCATGGTGAAGATGACGTTGTAGAAGGCGGCGGAGCCGTCCGGCGAGATGTTGCCGGTCAAGGACACCACCTTGTGCTGCGGGCATTCCATGGGCGGCAATTGCTCGATGGCGGCTTTCAGCGTGCGCCCGGTGCCGATCGCCATGACGATGGGCGCTTCCGAGCGCAGCCGGCGCTCGATCTCGGCCGCGGCCGCCTCGGCAATGCCGATCGTCGTCGAGGACGAAGTCGGATCGCTCGGCACCACTTCGACCAGGTCGAGCGCGAAACGCGATTTCAGCCGAGACGCAAGATCGAGGCAATTGGCGATCGGATGATCGACGCGCACCTTGATCAGGCCTTCCGACATGGCGAGCGACACCAGCCGCTGCGCCGTCTGCCTGGAGATGCCTAGCTTGGCGGCGATCTGGTCCTGCGTGTTGCCGGCAACATAATAGAGCCAGCCGGCGCGCGCGGCGTCGTCCAACCTGGTGCTGCCGGTTTCCTGTCGCGAATTCAACGTCCTGCCTCCCAGCCCGTACCATGTCGGCAAGGGCGCTATAGCTTACAAAGAATATGCAGATGCGCAATTGTCTGTCAAAAGAGCAATTGCTTGCTCGCGTCATACGCTGCCGCAAGATCGTTCGGAGCTTGCTCCGGCCATTTGCGGCGGGACGGTTTATCTCGACGACGAAACGCATTAAGTGATCGGGCAAAGGAGCCTCGCATGACGCCGAAAGCGGTTTTCTGGGACATGGATGGAACGCTGGTCGACAGCGAGCCATTGCATGCGGCAGCACTTGCGGCGGCCTTGCGCAGCGTCGGCATTGCCCCGCCGCACGACCTGCATGAGCGGGTACTGGGTATCGCCGCATGGCCGGTCTACGAGATGCTGCGCGACCAGTTCGGTCTATCACTGCCGTTCGACGACTGGATTGTGCGCAAATACGATCACTATCTGCCGATGGCCGAGACGCTGAAGCCGCGCCCCGGCGCGATCGAGGTGTTCAACGAATTGCGGGCGCTCGGCGTCGAACAAGCCGTGGTGTCGAATTCCGACCGGCTGATTGTCGACGCCAATCTGACCGCCGTAGGCCTCACTTATCCCGGCATGCTAACGGTCAGCCGCAACGATGTGATCGACGGCAAGCCGCTTCCCGAGCCCTTCCTGCGTGCCGCCTATCTGGCCGGAGTCGAGCCGGCAGACGCGTTTGCCGTCGACGACAGCCTCACGGGCGCCATGGCCGGGCTGGCGGCCGGCATGAAGACGATCTTCTGGCCGGAAGCGCCGATGGCAGGACCGCCTGGCGCGATCGTGATCAACAGCGCTGAGGAATTGCGGGCGCAATTGGGGCTCTGAGTTACTGGCAGACGTCGGCGCTGCCCATCATCCGCCCTTCAGCTTGGCCCATGTATTGCCCAATCTACGCTGATCGACCCCCACTCCGTCTCGGCTTCGCCGAGCCACCTCTCCCCCGATCGACGGGGTAGAGGAAAGGCGCCAAGCTTTTTGCCGTCAACGCTCGTCCAGCAACGCTCCCTTCCTTTCCCTCCGGAGGGGGGAAAGGTGGCGCTGCGAAGCAGCGACGGATTGGGGGAACCACCTGGCAATCAAGCCTCGGGCCAATCAGTCACACCACCAAGCCGGCATGCACGTTGTCGCAAAGACCAGCCGCTCCGAAATGTGGGCATGCCG
>JAEKLU010000224.1 GCA_019509685.1 Mesorhizobium sp.
CGCTTTTCGCCCCTGCGGTTTCCCCGCCGGCCTCTCACACCAGCGCAGCAGCCAAGCGAGGGAAGGCGACGGCTTCATTCAATGACGCAGCCCAGCCCGAAAGCCGCAAACAGATGCGTATCGGCCTGATGGCGCTGGCGGCCGGATTTCTGGCCATGGCAATTGTCGGGTTTGTCCTGCTGGTGCTTCGGTAGAACGCCGAAGAATCAGGTCTAGCCTTCGGCTTCGAGGAACGCTTCCATCTTTTCCATCGCCAGCCCCGCTTCAACAGCGATGCGGCGGGCAAGCTCGGCGGCTGCCGTGCGAGGCCGGCCCAGCGGCCGGTCAAGCCAGTATGATACCGGGTTCAGCGCCGTGCGCTCATCGACGGCGACGATGCGGCCAGACTTCAATTGGTCGCCGGTCAAAGGCGGCCGCGCCAGCGCGATGCCCAGCCCATGCGCGGCGGCGTCGAGCACCAGATTGTAGTCCTCGAAGCGCCGGTCCTGCGGGCGCGGACGATAATCCATGCCTTGCGCGGCAAACCAGGCGCGCCAGCCTGAGGCATCGGAATCGTTGATCAGCGGAAATCTCAGCAGCCGGGCAGGGTCGCCGCGCCCGATTTCGCCGGCAAGGCTTTGCGAGGCAACGGGAAAGACATGCTCCTCGAACAGTTTCACCGAGATCCGGCCCGGAATGCCGCCGCGGCCGCAGCGGATCGACAGGTCGATGCCTTCATCGGCAAGGTCGGCCTGGCGGATATCGACATCGAGCACGATGCGCAGCTTGGACGGATGGTTCTCCAGCGCCGCCATGCGCGGCATCAGCCACAGCCCGCTGACTGAAGGGATCGAGGTCAGCCGCACCACGGCGGTGCCGCGCGGTTCGACCCAGCGGTCGGAATGGGTGGAGATCAGCGCAAAAGCTTCCGCCGTGCGCAGATGCAGGCGGTTGCCCTCGATGGTCAGCGAGACGCCCCGCGCGCCGCGGTCGAACACCTTCAGGCCCAGCCAATCCTCCAGCTTGGCGATCTGCCGGCTGACGGCGCCATGGGTGATGTTGAGCTTCTCGGCCGCGGCCGAAAAGCTCCCCGTTCGCGCTGCCGCGTCGAAGGCGCGCAGTGTCTCGAGCGGCACCATTGCGTCTGAGCTGTGATCCATAGTCACAGGTGATCCTCGATTTGATCGTTTGTCAACGGCACCGCAAAGGCGCTTTCTGGCTTTCGAGACCCAAGAACACGAAGGACAGTGAGATGAGCGCAACGACCAGCACGTCGAATCAGACACAGCGGATGGACACAACGGCAGCCATCGCCGTGGCGCTCACCGTGGTCGGCTGGGCGTCGGCCTTTCCCGCGATCCGCGCCGGCCTCGCCGCCTTCGGGCCGCTGGAGCTCGGCGCGCTGCGCTTTGCCATTGCCGCCGTGCCGGCGGCGATCTTCCTGGCCGTCAAGCGCCCGGCCTTGCCGAGGCTCGACGAATTGTGGCGCCTCGCCTTTGGCGGCGCCATCTTCGTCGCGCTCTATACCGTCATGCTCAATTTCGGCGAACTGACGGTGTCGGCGGGTGCTGCCGGCTTCATCATCAATGTCAGCCCGATCTTCACCGCCATCATGGCAATGGCATTGCTGGGCGAACGCTTCTCGGGCTGGGCCTGGTTCGGCACGATCATATCTTTCGCCGGCATCGGCATCATTGCGGTCGCCGACGGCAACGGCCTGCACTTCAACGCCGGCGCGCTGCTGGTCCTTGGCTCCGCACTGTGCTCGGCCGTCAACACAATCGTCCAGAAGCCGCTCTTTGCCCGCCATCACCCGCTGACCATCTCGGCCTCGAACATGATCCTTGGCGCCCTTTGCCTATCGCCCTTTCTGCCAAGCGGCTTTGCGCAGGCCGCGGTCGCCAACACAGCCGGTATCGGCGCGGTGATCTTTCTCGGCATCGTGCCGAGCCTGATTGCCTATGCCGCCTGGGCAACCGCTCTGTCGCGTCTGCCGGCAGCGCGCGCATCAAACTTCCTCTATCTGGTCTCGCCCATGTCAGCCCTGATCGGCTTCTTCTGGCTGGGCGAAGTGCCGACGCTGCTCGGCATAATCGGCGGCGCGCTGGCGCTGGGTGGCGTGATCGTGGTGAATTTGAAGCGATAAAACAAAAGGTTGGAGCGGTTTCCGGACTCAAGAAAAGAGCCGCTCCGAGCGGCTTTTTTCTTGCCACCTCATCCGGCCGCTACGCGGCCACCTTCTCCCCGGCGGGGAGAAGAGGTTGGCGCCGGCACTGAAAATCTCCTCTCCCCAGCGGGGAGAGGTCAGCCGAGCGAAGCGGAGGCTGGGTGAGGGGCCTTGGCGCAGTCACCGCCGTCCGAACAGCCTTTCGATATCGGCGAGCTTGAGCTCGATATAGGTCGGGCGGCCGTGGTTGCAGGTGCCCGAACCCGGCGTCGCTTCCATCTGGCGCAGCAACGCGTTCATCTCCTCTGCCTTGAGCAGGCGGCCGGAACGCACCGAGCCGTGGCAGGCCATGGTAGCGGCTATTTTGTCCAGCCGTTCCTTCAGCGTCTCGACCGTGTCGTTGTCGGCGATCTCGTCGGCAAGGTCGCGCACCAATTGCTGCACATTGGTTTCGCCGAGCATCGAGGGTGTCTCGCGCACGGCGACCGCGCCCGGGCCGAAGCGTTCGATGCCGAGGCCGAATTTGGCCAGCGTTTCGGAATGCATCGCCAGCCGCTCGGCATCTTCTTCAGGCAGGTCGACGATCTCGGGCAAAAGCAGCATCTGCGACGGCACCGCGCGGGCATGCAGCGCGTTCTTCAACGCCTCATAGACCAACCGCTCATGCGCGGCATGCTGGTCGACGATGACCAGCGAATCCCTGGTCTGCGCGACGATATAGTTTTCATGCACCTGGGCGCGCGCCGCGCCCAGGTGCATGCCGAGCACCGCCTCGGGCGGCTCGACGATGCCGGCGCGCGCGTCGGCGCTGGCCAGCGGCCCGGTGTCGAACGCGGCCTGGTCGTTTTCCGCAAAACCACCGGAGCGTGGCCTTGCCTCACTATGACCCATGTCGAGCGGCCGATGCGGCGAGCGTGCCGGGTCGAAACCGCTGGAGGCGCGATAGGCCGCTTCATAGCTGCGATGGCCATTGGCCGGGCCGGGATGCGAATAGGGCGAAGCACCCGAACGGAAGGCCGCCATCATGCCGGCAGCCCCACTGGTCGCGGCGCGGATACCGGCGCCGGCCAGCGCCTCGCGGATGGCGCCGACGATCAGGCCGCGCACCAGGCCCGGATCGCGGAAGCGCACATCGGCCTTGGCCGGATGCACGTTGACGTCGACAATTGCCGGATCGAGCGACAGGAACAGCACCGTCACCGCGTGCCGGTCGCGCGGCAGAACGTCGGCGAAGGCGCCGCGGATCGCGCCGGCGATCAGCTTGTCGCGCACTGGACGTCCGTTGACATAGGCATATTGCTGCAGCGCGTTGGCGCGGGTGTAGGACGGGATCGCCACGTGGCCGGCAAGATGCACGCCGTCGCGCGTTGCATCGATGGCAATAGCGTTGTCGGGAAAATCCTTGCCCATCACTTGCGCGACACGCGCAAGGCGGCCTTCCGCCGTGTCGTTCGTTGCCGGCAGTTCCAGCGTCGAGCGATCGGAGCCGGCCAGCGTGAAACGCACGGCGGGAAAGGCGATGGCGATGCGCTTGATGATATCGCTCGTCGCCGAGCTTTCGGCGCGCTCGCCCTTCATGAATTTGAGCCTGGCCGGCGTGGCGAAGAAAAGGTCGCGCACCTCGACCGTCGTGCCGCGATTGGCGGCCGCCGGCTTCACCGCCGAGACGCGGCCGCCCTCGATGCCGATCTCGGCAGCAACGTCGCCGGTCGCCGTGCGCGAGCGGATCGACAGCCGCGCCACCGAACCGATCGAGGGCAGGGCCTCGCCCCGGAAGCCGAGCGAGCGGATGTCGTGGATATCTTCCGAGAGCTTCGAGGTGCAGTGGCGGGCAACCGCCAGCGCGAGTTCGCGCTCGGGAATGCCCGAGCCGTCATCGGTGACGCGGATGAGGCTCAAGCCGCCGCCCGCCGTGACCACCTCGACCCGGCTTGCCCCGGCATCGAGCGCGTTCTCGACCAGCTCCTTCACCACGCTCGCCGGACGCTCGATAACCTCGCCGGCGGCGATCTGGTTGATCATCGTTTCGGATAGCTGGCGAATGGGCATCCCACGATTATAGGCGGATTCGAGGCCGCTGCGGATAGACCAATTTCATCCAACCGTCTGTCGGCATCCAAATCAGCCGGGTTTAACCACTTGCCGCAGATCCACCCCATCCGGCAGCCGAACCTGCCGGGTCAGCTTTGGGATATCCTTCCAGCCTTTCTTGCCCAGAATCTGAACCTTTTGGGTAAGAAGCTGTGTCTTGCAATGCGCACAACCGAGAAGCTCCGATCCCATCATGACCGTATCCACAGCGGGCTTGCGGATTTTCGGGTTAGCTCTCATCAAATCAGCGAACGGCTTACTGCCGACAGGGTGCTGAAAAAGACTATCGTAATGTTTGGCGAACAGATCGTGGTCTGAAAACATCTGCCCCGTTTTGCTTATTTTCCGCAGGTATCGACTGCATTTCCAGCAACTCGGATAAGTCTGCAGCATGAAAAAGACGAAAAGCCCGCCGAGGACGAAACCAACAAAATCTATCACTGCTAACCAGTAGCCAAAATCGCCAACTTCGCCCGTGTCGATATGGCCGCCATGCCCAGCTCTAAGATGCATCGATCGCAAATAGGTGTCGAGATAGTCCCGAAAACCAATGGCATCGGAAGCCATAGTGCCATCATCGAGGACCAGCGATCGGTACTCCCCATAGTAGATGACCAGTTGCGCCGCTGCGGTCACAATGAGGATTTGGGCGAGAAGAAACCACGTAGGTCGAGTGTGAAAGAATAGGCTGGCGAAATAGTATCCCGATGCCGCAGCCACGCCTGTGAGCAATGCTCCTGCCGGGATGAACACCCAAAAGCTAAACGAAAAAATGTTGAAGCCGGTTAAGCGGTTGATACCGATCACCGCCAGGGCAACCAACACGAAAGAAATCAGACCGAATACGGCAACGCCGAGATGGCCACCGAGTTTGGCAATCATCGTTCCCCCCGAATCCAATAGACAATCACGAAACCACAACTGCTACTTCTGATAGAAAATATCTCTAGTTGCAACCGATTTTAGGCTTGCGCCACCAGCCAATCCCTGACTTTGCGTGCATTCTCACGCAGGTCACGGTTCTTCGGCCAGATGACATGAAACGCAATGCCGGTCCGCATCACATGGTCGGTCACCGGCACCAGCAGGCCTGATGCCACAAGACGCTCCACCAGGTGGCGCCAGCCAAGCGAGATGCCTTGGCCCTCCATCACCGCCTGGATCACCAGCGCATAGTCGTTGATGCGCAGGCCGCGCTCGGCGTTGCGCAGGCTGGTTCCGGCGGATGCGAACCATTCGTCCCAGTTCGGCGCTTCGCGATAGGGCTCCTCGAGATGGATGAGCCGGTGCGTCGCCAGCTCCTCGACGGTTCTCGGCATGCCGAATTTGGCGAGGTAGCTCGGGCCCGCGACCGGGAAGATCTCTTCGTCGGAGAGCGACAGCGAATGGTAGTCCGGCCAGTCGCGCGGCACGCCGCCGCGCACGCCGAGCGGAATGCCCTCGGCGATGATGTCGAGGTCGCGGTCGGCTGTCTGGATGCGCAGGTCGACGCCCGGCAGCTCGTCACGGAACTGCTGCAAGCGCGGCATCATCCAGAACGAGCCGAAAGCGGTCGAGGCGGCAAGCGTGACATGGCCGCCGCTCGCCTGCAGGCGCAGATCCTCGGCCGACTTGCGGATATGCGAGAGCCCCAGCGAAACGTCGGCGTGGAAGCGCTCTCCGGCCTCGGTCAAAAGCACCTGGCGATGGCGGCGCTGGAAGAGCTGGGCGCCGAGCTGTTCCTCCAGCCCACGCACCGCATAGGAGACGGCGGCCTGCGTCATGCCGAGCTCTCGGCCGGCGGCGGTGAAGCTGGACAACCGACCGGCCGCCTCGAAGACGATCAGGCTGCCGGCGGAGGGGAGGAGGTGGCGCAGGCTTCGCATAAGCGCAGCTTATACAAGCCATCAGGATTTTCTAGCGTCACAGCCATATTTTGCCTCGCTAACTTGGTCAGCGGGAAGAAGGAGGCTCTATGAACGCACCGGCCGCTGAATTGATCGAGCAGACCCACCGTCGTGGCGGCGGTCGTCTTGGGCGCAAGGCGCTGAGAAGCGCGCCCATCGCGTCTTTCCCGACCCTGGTCCGCAACATACCCGTTTACGAGATCGTGCCCGACGAGGCGGTGGAGCTGATCCACGACGAGTCGCTCAAAATCCTCGAAGAGGTGGGTTGCGAGTTCCGCGACGACGGGGCGATCGAGCTCTGGAAGGCGGCCGGCGCCGATGTCAGGCAAACGCGCGTCCGCATCGACCGCGCGCTCTTGATGGAGCTCGTTTCGAAGGTCCCGTCGGAGTTTACGCTCAACGCGCGAAATCCCGAGCGCACGGTGCGGGTCGGCGGCAAGAACTCGATCTTCGTGCCGATGTATGGCGCGCCCTATGTCCGTGACCTCGACAACAAGCGCCGCTACGGCACGCTCGACGACCTCAACAATTTCCACAAGCTCGCCTACATGGCGCCGGCGCTGCATTCCTCGAGCTCGGTCATCTGCGAGCCGATGGAAATCGCGGTGCCGAAGCGGCATTTGCACATCATCCACTCGGCGTTGAAACATTCCGACAAGCCGTTCATGGGCATCGTGACGTCGAAGGAGCGCGCCGAGGACACGATGGCGATGGCTGCGATCGTCTTCGGCGAGGACTTCGTGCGCGACAACCCGGTGCTGGTCGCGATCACCAACTGCAATTCGCCGCTGGTGTGGGATGCCACCATGATCGATGCGATGCGGGTCTATGCGAGCCACAATCAGCCGCTGATCCTGGCGCCCTTCGCGCTGTGCGGCGCCTCGACCTCGGCGTCGGCTGTCGGCGCGGTGGCGCAGGTCAATGCCGAGGCGCTGGCTGGCGTTGCGCTCACCCAGCTGATCCGTCCGGGCTCGCCGCAGCTCTACGGCCAGTTCATGGTCACCGTCGACATGAAGACCGGCGCGCCCATGGGTGGCACGCCGGAAGCGGCGCAGATGATGTATCTGATGGGCGCCCTGGCCCGGAAATACAAACTGCCGTGGCGCACCTCCGGCTTCCATGTCGGCTCCAAGCTCAACGACGCCCAGGCCGGCTACGAAGCGAACATGCTGATGCATGCCGCGATCCTGTCCGGCGCCAACTACATCTGGCATTCCGCCGGCTGGCTGGAGGCGGGCCTGACCTGCGGTTATTCGAAATTCGCCACCGACTGCGAGCAGCTGGTCGCGTGGTACAAATATGCCGGCGGCGTGCCGTTCGACGACTTCAAGGAAGCTCTTGCCGCGATCCGCGAGGTCGGTCCGCAGGGCCATTTCCTGGGTACCCAGCACACGCTCGAGCATTTCGAGAGCGCCTTCTTCATGCCCAACATCATGGACTTCAATTCCTTCGAGCAATGGAGCGCCGAAGGCGCGAAGGACCATGACACGCGCGGCATCGAAAAGGCGCGCAATATGCTGGCCGACTATCAGGAGCCGAAGCTCGACGAGGGCATCGCCGAAGGCCTCAAGGATCTGATCGCGCGACGTGAGGAGAAGCTGCCCGACACCGTGAGCTAAAGCAGGGGACGCACTTAGAACGACAGGCAAAGACCTGCAGGGAACAGAAATGGGAGAACAACAAATGACGATTTTCAAAAGCAATGGCGATCGCGTTCCTCATGCTATCGAGGCGATGGCCGAAGAGGCGCGTGCCGGCCGCGTCGACCGGCGCGAATTTCTGGCTTTGGCCAGCGCCTTCGGCGCATCGACGGCCTTCGCCTATGGCATGATCGGCCTTGCCGCGCCGACCAAAGCCTTGGCCGACGAGCCCAAGAAAGGCGGGACGCTGCATGTCGCGATGTCGGTCAAGGCGCAGAAGGACCCGCGCACTTACGATTGGACCGAGATGGCAAATATAACGCGCACCTGGCTGGAGCCGCTCGTGCGCTACACGCACCAGTTCACCTTCGAGCCGGTGCTGCTCGAAAGCTGGGACGTCAATGACGACGCCACCGAATACACGCTGCATCTGCGCAAGGGCGTGACCTGGAACAACGGCGATGCCTTCAACGCCGATGACGTGGTCTTCAATCTCAACCGCTGGTGCGAGAAGGGCGCTTCCGGCAATTCGATGGCGGCCCGCGTCGGCGCGCTGATCGATGCCAAGACCGGCAAGGCGAAGGATGGCGCCATCACCAAGGTCGACGATCACACCGTCAAGCTGAAGCTGGCGGAAGCCGACATCGCCATCATTCCCGGCTTCACCGACTATCCGGCGCTGGTCGTGCACCGCGACTTCGACAAGGGCGGCGCCGATCCGATCAAGGCGCCGGTCGGCACCGGAGCTTTCGAGCTGGTCTCGTACGCGGTCGGCACGAAAGCCGTTGTCAAGCGCCGCGAGAACGGCAAGTGGTGGGGTGGCGAAGCCCCGCTCGACAGTGTTGAATTCATCGACTACGGCACCGACTTCAACGCCACGCTGAATGCCTTCGATTCCGGCGAGATCGATCTCGATTTCGAAACGCCGGCCGACTTCATCGACGCCCTGGACAAGATGGATCTGGTGAAATCGGAGGTGGCGACGGCGACCACGCTGGTTGCCCGTACCAACGTCACCCACAAGCCCTATGACGACAAGCGGGTGCGCAATGCGCTACAGATGGCGGTCGACAACAACGCCGTGATGCAGCTCGGCTACAATGGCCGCGGCACGGTCGGCGAGAACCACCACGTCAGCCCGATCCATCCGGAATATTACGCGCTGCCCAAGAAGGAGCGTGACGCCGCCGGCGCCAAGAAGCTGATGGCGGAAGCCGGGCAGGCCGACTTCGAGCATGAGCTGATCACGGTCGAGGATGACTGGCAAAAGAACACCGGCGATGCCATTGCCGGCCAGTTGCGCGATGCCGGGATCAAGGTGAAGCGCACCGTGCTGCCGGGCTCGACCTTCTGGAACGACTGGACGAAATATCCCTATTCGATGACGATCTGGTACATGCGTCCGCTCGGCGTCCAGGTGCTGGCGCTGGGCTATCGCACCGGCGAGGCCTGGAACGAGACGGCCTATTCCAACCCGGATTTCGACGCCAAGCTCAAGGACGCGCTGTCACAGATCGACGTCGCCAAGCGCAAGGAGGTGATGAAGGACGTGGAAGCGATCCTGCAGGACTCCGGCGTCATCATCCAGCCGTTCTGGCAGAAGCTCTATTGCCACATGAACAAGAAGGTGAAGAACCACACGATGCACCAGACCTACGAAATGGACTTCCAGAACGTCTGGCTGGACGCTTAAGCCACGAGCGTCGGGACTTCATGAGCCGCAAAAAAGCCGGTATGCAAGGTGCGTGGTGGTGATCTTGCGGCCACGCCGCCTTACGTCCGGAGATTGTCGCATGAAGCCGATCGTGGTTGCCGCTGTCCTGTCGATTGTCCTGCCTGCCGCGGCTTTTGCCGGACCGGCTTCCAATGCGGTGAAATTCTTCTATGTGCCTGACGTGAAGTTCGAGGGCGACGCCAAATACCGCGACCGCTTCACCGACCCGGTCACCAAGCTTTTCGATCTCAACGACAAGGCGACCAAGAACAATCCCGACGAGGTCGCCTGTCTCGATTTCGATCCGGGCCTCGACGCTCAGGATTTCGACCAGAAGACGCTGGCCAAGACGCTGAAGCTCGCGGAAACCGTCAATGGCGATACGGCCGAGGTGACGGCAACGTTCAATCTTTTCCCGGAAGCCGATGATTCCAAACGCGAAATGGTCTGGTCTCTGAAGAAGCTGGATGGCAAGTGGAAGGTCGCCGACATCGCCTCCAAGACCAGCAACTGGACGCTGAGCGCCTTGGAATGCATGCCCGACAAGGCGCCACAGTGAAGCAATGCTTGGCCGCCTTGCTCTCACGCTGTCGACACTATCGATGCTGGCCGCGGGGCTGAGTGGTAGCGCCTTGGCCCAAGGCATGTTCGGCGCGCCGCCACCCGCGTCGCCCTCGGACAACAACGCTGCACCGCCGGCCGCGTTGCCCCCGCCGCTAACCGCACCGGTCGAACTACCGCCGCCCGTGCCCGTTCTGCCTGGGTCGCCGACCGCGGTGGTCAAACCGTTCTACGATCATGTCGGGCTGGAGCTCGACCCCGCCCAGCGCAAGAACTTCATCGATCCTGCCAAGACCGTGCTCGACAAGAGCGATGCGCTGCGCGCCTCGGGTGAGGGCGAATGCCTCGATCCCAACATGGCGCTCGACAATGCCAACTACGACAAGCTCGCCATCGACAGGAGCCTGCGCACCATCGAGGCGGTCAAAGGCGACGAAGCCAAGGTGGTCGTCGCCTTCGTCGTCGAGGGCAACAAGCACCGTCTCGAATGGAAGCTGAAGAAGGTCGGCGGCGACTGGAAGATTTCCGATCTTCTGTCGGTAACCGGCGAATGGGCGCTCAGCCAGTACCAGTGCGAATGAGCCTCGATGACGCTTCCCGGTGATCGCCGATGAGATTTCGTGGGTTTGTCGCCCTGGCATTGCTTGCGGTCTGCATCGTGGGTTGTGTCGGCGTGTGGCGCGTCGGCTCGATGCTGATCGCTCGCGAACCTCGTCAGGTCCTTGCGGTGCCTGCCGACCTGCCCTTCGAGACCGTCAAGCTGGAGCAGGCCGGCGCTCCCGGCCTGGCTGGCTGGGTGGCGGATCGCAAGGGCAGTTGCGGCGCCATCGTTTTGTTGCACGGGCGCGGCGCCAACCGGCTTGCAGTGGTACAGAGGGCAAAACTGCTGTTTAACGTCGGCTACTCGGTCGTCCTCTTCGACCTGTCGGGGCATGGCGAAAGCGGCGGCACCGTTCAGGGCTTCGGCTACACCGAAAGGCAGGATGCCGCCCGCATCCTCACCTATGCGCGGCAGCGCTTTCCGGGCCAGAAGCTCGGCGCGCTGGGCTCGTCGCTGGGCGCTGCCTCGCTGGTGTTCGCAACGCCGGGAACACTGGCCGATGCCTATGTGCTGGAACAGCTCTACGCGACCCTGCGCGAGACGACGGCCTGGCGCATGCCGTTCACTGTTCTGCGCGGGCTGCAAGCCGATGTGCTGCTGGCGCAGATGCCGGTGCGCCTCGGCTTCAGCGCCGACGATGTCAGGCCGGTCGATCGCATCGGTCAGATCGGCAGGCCGCTGATCCTTTTGGCGGGAACCGTCGATCCGTTCATCGATCGCGGGCAGGTGACGGCCTTGCAGGACGCGGCAGCTGGAGCCGAACTCGTCTGGTTCAAGGGCGCTGGCCATGTCGACCTTCTGCGTTTCGACCAGTCGCGATACATGAACGCGGTGCTCCCATTCCTGTCAAAGAATCTTTGCCAGCCTGGTAGCAGCCATGGATGACCGCTCAGCCGCGTCCCCGATAAGGCGTAACACCAGTGTCGGGCAGCCATGCGCCTTCCGGCGGCGCGCCGGTCTGCCAGAAGACGTCGATCGGAATGCCGCCGCGCGGATACCAATAGCCGCCTATGCGCAACCATAGCGGCCTGGTCGCAGCCACAATGCGCCGTCCAATCATCACCGTGCAGTCCTCGTGGAAGGCGCCATGGTTGCGGAAAGAGGTCATGAACAGCTTCAGCGATTTCGATTCCACCAGCGCGTTATCGGGCGCGTAGTCGATGACGATGTGGGCGAAATCCGGCTGGCCGGTGACGGGGCAGAGCGAGGTGAATTCCGGGCAGGTGAAGCGCACGATGGCCGGCGGGCCGTCGCCGCGCTGGAACGGCACGGTTTCCAGGACCGCTTCTTCTGGGCTCTGTGGCGTCTCGACGTGATTGCCGAGCTGGGTGAGGTTCTTGGCGTCGGTCATGGGCGGCTCCTTGCTGTCGCCGATGACTTGCAAGGGCGGCAGACGAAATCGATTGAAAGTGCGCCGTGATCCAACAGGGTCCGGCATGTTCGGCGGCTCATTAGCACAAATTGAAACGGCAGGAAGAAGATGACCAGCAACGACCCGCTTCTCCAACCTTACCAGCTCAAGCACCTGACGCTGAAGAACCGGGTGATGTCGACCAGCCATGAGCCGGCCTATTCGGAGGACGGCATGCCGAAACAGCGCTACCGGCTCTATCATGCCGAGAAGGCCAAAGGCGGCATGGCGCTGACCATGACGGCGGGCTCGGCGATCGTGTCGCGCGACAGCCCCGCCGCCTTCGGCAATCTGCATGTCTATGACGACCGGATCGTGCCGTGGCTGGCGGAGCTTGCCGATGCCTGCCACGAGCATGACTGCAAGGTGATGATCCAGATCACCCATCTCGGCCGCCGCACCGGCTGGAACAAGGCCGACTGGCTGCCGGTGCTGTCGGCCTCGCCGGTACGCGAGCCGGCGCACCGCGCCTTCCCAAAGACCATCGAGGACTGGGACATGCAGCGCATCGTCGCCGACTATGCATCAGCTGCGCAGCGCTGCCAGGCGGCTGGCCTCGACGGCATCGAGTTCGAATCTTACGGCCACCTGATGGACGGTTTCTGGTCGCCGGCCACCAATTATC
>JAEKLU010000292.1 GCA_019509685.1 Mesorhizobium sp.
AAAGGCTGAAAGCCGACGGCGCCAGGCGCGTGCACATGCATGTCGATCTCGACGTCCACGACCCCGAGAAATTGCAGGCCAACCGCTATACCACGCCGGGCGGACCGGCGCCCGAGCAGGTGCGCATGGCGATGTGCGGCCTCGCCGGGCCGCTTTCGATTGCCGGCCTGACGATCTCCGCCTACGATCCGGCCTTCGACCCCAAGGGCGACGTGCCGCCGCTGGTCGGCGAGTTGGTGGTCGACCTGCTTTCGACCCTGGAAGGCAAGTGATGCTGAAGGCCCGTGTCATCCCTTGCCTCGACGTCAAGAACGGCCGCGTGGTCAAGGGTGTCAACTTCGTCGATCTCATCGATGCCGGCGACCCGGTCGAAGCAGCCAAGGCCTATGACGCGGCCGGCGCCGACGAGCTCTGCTTCCTCGACATCACCGCCTCGTCCGACAATCGCGAGACGATCTTCGATGTCGTTGCCCGCACCGCCGAGCAATGTTTCATGCCGCTCACCGTCGGCGGCGGCGTGCGCCAGGTCGCAGACATCCGCAAGCTGCTTCTGGCCGGGGCCGACAAGGTGTCGATCAACACGGCCGCGGTAAAGAACCCTGACTTTGTCGCCGAGGCCGCCGACAAATTCGGCAACCAGTGCATCGTGGTGGCGATCGACGCCAAGAAGGTATCGACGCAGGGCGAGGCCGACCGCTGGGAGATTTTTACCCATGGCGGACGCGAGAAGACCGGCATCGACGCTGTCGACTTCGCCCGGCGGATGGTCGATCGCGGCGCCGGCGAAATTCTTTTGACGTCGATGGATCGCGACGGCACCAAGGCCGGCTACGACATCGCGCTCACCCGCGCGATCGCCGACGCGGTGCGCGTGCCGGTGATCGCATCGGGCGGCGTCGGCACGCTTGATCACATGGTCGAAGGCATTCGTGACGGCCATGCCGGCGCCGTGCTCGCGGCGTCGATCTTCCATTTCGGCACCTACACGATCGCGCAGGCCAAGGCGCATATGGCCAAAGCCGGCTTGCCGATGCGGCTGGACTCGGCCGTGCATCGGGCTTAAAGCATGATCCCGAAAAGTGGGAACCGGTTTTCGGAAAAGATCATGCTTAAACAAGCAGATAGATAACTGTTATGGCAGACTTTTCGCTCGCCGAACTGGAACAGATCATCGATCAGCGCGCCCATTCCGGCGACCCTGATTCGTGGACGGCGAAGCTGTTCGCCAATGGCATGGACAAGGCGGCACAGAAGCTCGGCGAAGAGGCGGTCGAGACGGTCATTGCCGCCGTCAAAGGCGACAAGAAAGCCGTCGTTTCGGAAAGTGCCGATCTTCTGTATCATTGGCTGGTCGTCCTCGGCATCGCAGGCATTCCGCTGGAGGACGTGCTGAAGGAACTCGAGAGCCGCACCGGCCGTTCGGGCATCGCCGAAAAGGCATCCCGGTCCAAAGGCTGATGGGCGGGAGGGCAGGTAAAGCTATGGATCAGCTTGCTCCGACCGAGAAATATTCCCCTTATCGTTTCTTCTCGGCAGAGCAATGGTCGAACTTCCGCGCCGACACGCCGCTGACGCTGAGCGAAGACGAGATCAACCGGCTGCGCTCGCTCAACGACCCGGTCGACCTCCAAGAGGTCAAGCGCATCTATCTGTCGCTGTCGCGGCTGCTTTCGGCTCATGTCGAGGCCAGCCAGCTGCTGTTTCGGCAGCGGCAGGCGTTTTTCAACGCGCAGGATGTGGTCAAGACACCCTTCATCATCGGCATTGCCGGTTCGGTCGCGGTCGGCAAGTCGACCACGGCGCGCGTGCTGAAAGAGCTTCTGGCCCGATGGCCGTCGAGCCCGAAAGTCGATCTCATCACCACCGACGGTTTCCTGTTGCCGAACGAGATTCTGCGCCGCGAAAACCTGATGGAGCGCAAGGGCTTTCCCGAAAGCTACGATGTCGGCGCGCTGCTGCGGTTCCTGTCCGGCATGAAGTCGGCGCAAAGCAGCGTCACGGCGCCGGTCTATTCACACCTGACCTACGACGTCATTCCCGGCGAGTTCGTCACCATCGACCGCCCCGACATCCTGATCTTCGAGGGCATCAACGTGCTGCAGCCGGGCAAGCTGCCGCGGGACGGCAAGATCGTGCCGTTCCTGTCGGACTTCTTCGACTTCGCCATCTACATCGATGCCGACGAGAAGCTGATCCACCATTGGTACATCGCCCGCTTCATGCGGTTGCGCGAGACCGCCTTCCGCAATCCGGACTCCTTCTTCCACCGCTATTCGCAGCTTTCGGAAGATGCCGCGCGGGCCATCGCCGAGGGCCTTTGGGCCAACATCAATTTGAAGAACCTGCGCGAGAACATCCTGCCGACCAGGGCGCGCGCGGACCTCATCCTGCGCAAGGGCGCCAACCATCTGGTCGAGGAAGTGGCGCTGCGGAAACTTTGACGAGCGACCGTCAAGGACTTCAAGATGGCTGCGGCAGTGTTACCCGCCGCAGCGTCAGATTGATGCGCCCGCCATTCTTCAGGAGCGCCGACGTCGCCGGATAGATGCGGTCGACGCCGTGGAAGGCGAGGCGCCCCTCGCCGCCAAGCACGACGACGTCGCCGCTTTTCAGCCTGAAAGATTTTGTGCCGCCGTCGCGCGTGTTCTGGCCGACGCGAAACAGGCAGTCGTCGCCCAGCGACACCGACACGACAGGGGCGGCGAAATCCTTTTCGTCGCGATCCTGGTGCAGGCCCATCTTGGCGTCCGCCGCATAGAAGTTGACGAGGCAGGCCTCAGGCGGATGCGGATAGGCAGAGACGGCGCGCCACAGGTCCAGCAAGGCTTCGGGGATCGGCGGCCAGGGCTCGCCGGTCGTGGGGTGCGTCGGCTGGTAGCGGTAGCCGTGCTCCTTGTCGGTCACCCAGCCAAGCGTACCGCAATTGGTCATGCGCACGCTCATTTCCTTGCCGGTGCGCGGCATGGCAGGCACATAGAGCGGCGCCACCTGCACGACGCGCCTGATCTCCTCGACCAGCGCTTCCTGGGCGGGGCGCGCGATATAGCCCGGCATGTGGCGAACGCCTTTGGGCAGAACGAGCATCGATCTCTCTTTCGGGTCAGTGAGGCACAAGCATGCCATCGCCAAAAGAAAACGGCGACCCGAAAGCCGCCGCTCCTGTACTTGCAAGCCAATTGCCGGTTGGCGCCGGTTCAGGTGAGGGCAGGAATGCGCAGGACCTGGCCTGGATAGATCTTGTCGGGATGCGTCAGCATCGGCCGGTTGGCCTCGAAGATGACATTGTTCTTGGCGCCCTGGCCCTTGCCATAGCTCTTTTCGGCGATCTTCCAGAGATTGTCGCCCTTTTGCACCGTGTAGAATGTCGGCTCCTTGGCCGGCGCGGCCGCCTGACCGGCCTGGGGCGCGACTTGCAGTTCGTCGGCCTGGACCTTAGAGACGCCGAGCGTGTTGCCGACGGCAATCACCGCTTTCTCGAAGATCGATTGATCCTTGACGGTGCCCTTCAGCACTGCGGTGTCGCCCTGAACGACGACGT
>JAEKLU010000293.1 GCA_019509685.1 Mesorhizobium sp.
ACGATGGCGGCATCATGGACGACCTCACGGTGTTCCGCCTGGCGACAGAGCATTTCATGCTGGTGACCGGTTCGGTCAACCGGCTGAAGATGCTGCCGTGGCTGCTGCACCATGCCGAAGGGCGCAAGGCCTATGTGACCGACATCACGGCGGCCGTCGCCTTCCCGACCATCCAGGGTCCGCACTCGCGCGAATTGCTGAAGGCAATGGTTTCGGAGGCCGACCTCGATGGGTTGAAGCGCTGGGCCTTCACCTCCGGCCGCATCGGCGAGACGAACGTGCGCATCTCGCGCACCGGCGTGACCGGCGAACTCGGCTTCGAGTTGTTCGTGCCGGCCGACGAAGCGGCTTCGGTGTGGGAAACGCTGATGCGGACAGGGCGTGACTTCGGGCTCAAACCCTATGGCGTGCTGGCGATGTTCACGCTCGGGCTGGAAAAGGCCTATCCGGCGCATGGCGTCGACATGGACGAGAGCCGTACGCCCTTTCATGTCGGCCTCGACCGCTGGATCCGTTTCGACAAGGCCGACTTCGTCGGCCGGGATGCGTTGATGCGGATCCGCGACAAGGGTATCGACGAGCGCTGGACAGGGCTGATCCTCGACAGCGACAAGCCCGCCGCGACCGACGCCAGGGTGAAGTCGCCGGACGGCGAGGATGCCGGCATCGTCACCTATAGCGACCATGGCTATTCGATCGGCAAGATGCTGGCCACCGCGCATCTCAAACTGCCCTTTACGGCGATCGGCACCGAGTTCAGCATCGACATCGACGGGACACCGGCGCGAGCGGTCGTCGCGCCGGTGCCGTTCTTCGATCCTGATGGTTCCAGGCTGCGCGCCTAAAGAGATATCCACGCCGTCTTGAGGTCGGTGTATTTCTCGATGGCGTGCAGCGACTTGTCGCGGCCGAAGCCGGACTGCTTGAAGCCGCCGAGCGGCACGGTGATGTCGGCGCCGCCATAGGTGTTGACATGGACGACGCCGGCATTGATGGCGCGGACCATGCGGTGCGCGGTCGACAGGTTCGAGGTCCAGACGGCGGAAGCGAGACCGTAGACGGTGGCATTGGCGAGGCGCACCGCTTCTTCCTCGGTCTCGAAGTGCATGACGCCGAGCACCGGGCCGAAAACTTCCTCGCGGGCAAGCTGCATGTCTTGCGTCACGTTCTCGAAGATGGTCGGCGCCATGTAGCTGCCGCCGGTCTCGGTGAGGATCCGCTCGCCGCCGGTGACAAGCCGGGCGCCCTCTTCGGAAGCCTGGGCGACGAAGCCGAGATTCTTGGTCAATTGCTCGGCGCTCGACACCGCGCCGACGTCGCTCGAGAGATCGAGCGGATCGCCGACCTTGAGCTTGGTCGTCGCCGTGAGGAGCTCGTCCATGAAGCGGTCGTAGACCGAGGCCTGAACCAGCAGGCGCGAGCCGGCGACGCAGACCTGCCCGGAATTGCGGAAGATGCCGTTGGCCGACACCACCGCCGCCTGTTTCAAATCCGGCGCGTCGACAAAGACGATGTTGGGCGACTTACCGCCAAGCTCGAGGAAGACCCGCTTCAAATTGGAGCGCGCGGAGTATTCGAGCAGCCTGCGGCCGACCGGGCCGGAGCCGGTGAAGGCAATGGCGTCGACATCCATATGCAGGCCGAGCGCCTCGCCGGCGGCCGAGCCGCGACCGGTGACGACGTTGAAGACGCCCTCGGGCAGACCCGCCTCGGCGGCGAGTTCGGCCAGCCGCAGCAAGGTGAGCGAGGCGATCTCCGGCGGCTTGACGACGATCGCGTTGCCGGCCGCCAAAGCCGGCGCGATTTTCCAGGCGCCGATCATCAGCGGGAAATTCCACGGCACGATGACGCCGACGACGCCAAGCGGCTCCTTGTGGATCAACCCAAGCACATTGTCGGCCGTCGGCGCGATCTCGCCATAGACCTTGTCGATCGCTTCCGCATAGTAGCGGATGGTGCCGGCGGCCGAGAGCGGTTCGGCCTTGTAGGCCATGCCGATCTCGGTGCCGTTGTCGCGCACGCCGAGCACCGCGAGCTCCAGCGCGTGCTTCTCGACCAGTTCGGCGAATTTGGTCAGCACCTTCTTGCGGAAGGCCGGTGCGGCGCGCGACCAGGAGCCTTTGGCGAAGGCCTTGCGCGCCGAGGCGACCGCGCGATCGATGTCGGCGGCGCCGCCATCGGCGATGCTGGCGAAGGGACGGCCGTCGATCGGGGAGATCACCGGCAGGCTGGCGCCGCTTTGCGCGTCCGTATGGGCGCCATCGATAAACAGACGCCGCGCGCCGACCTCCGCCTGGCGCAGCGTGTCGATGGTGTCCTGATCGATCATTATCGGTTTGCTCCAAAAGCTACATGAAGTGTCGCCGGCGCGCGGAACTCCCAGCCGCGGAAGACCGGCTCCTTGCCCGGCACCAGGCGCAGGTCCGGAAAGCGCTCCAGCAGCAGGCGTAGCGCAAGGCACATCTGCTCGCGCGCGAAGAAGCGGCCCGAGCAGAAATGATGGCCGAAGCCGAAGGCGGCGTGATTGCCTTCGGCGCGATGGATATCGAAGCGATCGGGATCGGTGAAGCGGCTTTCGTCGCGGCTGGCCGAGGAGACCAGTGCCGCGACCGGCGCGCCGGCCGGGATGGTGGCGCCGCCTATTTCGACGACGCGCGTGGTCTCACGTGTCTGCGTGCCGATTGGCGCCACCCAGCGCAGGCCCTCGTCGACCGCTTTCGGCACGAAGGTGTCGGGATCGTCGAGCACCTGCCGCAACTGTTCAGGATTGGTCAGCAGGCCGACAAGGATGGAGCCGGCGCCGTGGCCGGGCTCCTGCATGCCGCCAAGCAGGATCACCTTGATGGTCGGCATCAGCAAGTCGAAGGGCCGTGTCGTGCCCGGCGGCATCCCGTCATGCAGCATATGCGACAACGCTGAAGCGTCGGGCTCGCGGGCGAGCTGCTTCAGCGTCGGCAGCACCGCGTCGCCAACCTCGGCGCTGATCGCATCGGCGACCAGTTGCCGCTTGGGGTCTTTCTCGAAATTGATGGCGCCCTGGGCGAGACCGTAGAACCAACGCCGCAAGGTCGGCATGTCGACATCGGCAAGGCCGAGCGAGCGCGCCAGGCTCAGCGTCGACACCGGCTCGAAATAGTCGGCCATCAGTTCGGCCGAACCGCGCGCGGCAATCTCGTCAAGATAAGGTTCGGCGATCGAGCGCACGAGATCGCCGGCATAAGAGGCAACCGTGCGTGGCCGGTATTTCGGGTCGACACCCAGGCGCAGATCCTTATGGACCTCGCCGTCGGTGGTCAGGATGGTCGGCTTGCCGAAGGAGCGTTCAACGGGCGACACGCCCGCGGTGACGACGGCGGAGAAGATGTCGGGCGATTTCGCCACGAGCTCGACGTCTTTCCAGCGGGTGACGAACCACAGATTGACCGAAGGCACGAAGGCCACCGGGGCGCTGCGCCTGAGTTCGGCATAGATCGGGTACGGATCCGCTTCCAGCGCCTCGACGGTGATGTTTT
>JAEKLU010000294.1 GCA_019509685.1 Mesorhizobium sp.
GAGATCAGCATGTTGCTGGAAATGCGCTTGTAGATCGGCAGGTTGAGATTCATGCCGACCGACAGGTTGAGACACAGGCCCTGGTCGCGGCGGCTTTCGGGCGCCAGCGCCATGCCGAGCTTGATCGCGTCATGTTCGGAGTTGACCTGGACCGGCTTGCCTTGCCACAGGATCTGGCCGGCCGATTTCTTGTGGCGGCCATAGAGCGTTGTGACGAACTCGCTGCGGCCGGCGCCAATCAGGCCGTAGAGGCCGACGATCTCGCCGGCGCGGACAGTCAGCGAAACGTTCTCGAAGCCCTTGCCGGAGAGATTCCGCGCCTCGACGATAGCGGCGCCGGGGGTGAAATGCTCCTTGTGGTAGATCTGCTCGATCGAGCGGTTGATCATCATCTTGACCAGCTCGGCATCGTTGGTCTCGCTGATGTTCCTGGTCCCGACAAGCGTGCCGTCGCGCAGCACGGAGACACGGTCGGCGAGCTCGAACACCTCTTCCATGCGGTGGCTGATATAGATGATCGTGACGCCTTCGCCCTTCAGCCTGCGGATCAGCTTGAACAGCTGGTCGGCTTCCTTGCGGGTGAGATAGGCGGTCGGCTCGTCGAAGATCAGGAATTTGGTGCCGCGCACGGTGGCGCGTGCAGCGGCGATCAGTTGCTGCTGGCCGATGGTGAGGTCGCCGAGCACGACATGCGCCGGCAGGTCGAAGCCGAGGCCGTCGATGATTTTCTGCGCGTCCCTGACCATGGCGCGTTGCTGCAGGATGCCGAAACGCGACTCCTCCTCGCCGAGGAACATGTTGGCGGCAACGGTGAGGTGCCGGCAGAGCACCACTTCCTGGTGGACGGCATTGATGCCGAGCGCCATCGCCTCATGCGGCGTGGCCAAGGCCGTCGGCTTGCCTTCCCAGATCACCTCGCCGGAGGTGCGCGGCATGACACCGGTCAACAGCTTGATCAGCGTCGATTTGCCGGCGCCGTTCTCGCCGACGATGGCGTGGATTTCGCCCGCCTTGAAGGCGAGGTGCACCGGCTTCAGCGCGTGCGTGCCGGGATAGCGCTTTTCCAGGCCGTTGAGTTCGAGGATCGTCCTGCCCGGCGCCAGCGTGGGGGCCGGGTGCAGGTCCTGCGCCGTCGTCGTCATGACAACCCTCCCAGATTGGTCTGATAGAGCGTTTCACCGTTTCACGGAAACGGCGATCCGTTCTATCTCTTTTGTTCTCCCGCAATTCCAGACGGAAAACCGCTGACACTTTTCCTGGAATTGCTCGGGCATGCAGCGATGCGTCTTCAAGCGCGCTTCTTCATGGGAAGCTAAGACAGGCCAGCGGAATTCAAAGGCGCCCCGCCCCTGGATGTTTCCGGGGCGGTGAAGCCCCGGAAACCATGGCAACCGACGTTGCTCAGTTGAGCTTCGGGTTGAGCAGAGCGTCGATCTTCGGATCCTTCATATTGTCCTTGGTGACGAGGTTGGCGCCGGTATCGACATTGGCTTCGACCTTCTCGCCCTTGGAGGCGGCGAGCGCGGTCTTGATGCCGTCATAGCCCATCCGGTACGGATCCTGGACGACGAGGCCGGAGATGACGCCGTCATTGAGGAACTTGATCAGCTTCTCGTCGCTGTCGAAGCCAATCAGCGCCACCTTGCCGCCGAGCTTGTTCTCGGCGATCGCCTGGCCGACGCCCTGCGCCATGATCAGGTTCGAGGCGAAGATGCCCTTGAGGTCCGGATTGGCGGTGATCAGGTCGGTCGCGATGTTAAGACCGGTGGTCGCCTGACCGTCGGCATACTTGTCGGCAACCAGTTCGAGGCCCGGATACTTGGCCTTGAGCTGTTCCTTGAAGCCCTGCGCGCGCTGCTCGAGCGAGCCGGCGCCGGGAAGGGCTGTGATCAGCGCAACCTTGCCTTCGACCTTGCCGCCATTGGCGGCGCCGATCGCGGCGGCCAGGCCGTCAGCGGCAACGCGGCCGCCCTGGACGTTGTCGGTGGTCAGGAAGGAGGTGAAGGCCTTGGAGTCGGCGCCGGAGTCGATGCCGATGACCTTGACCTTGGACGCGGCCTCATCGATCGGCTTGCCGAGCGCCTTGAACTCTGTCGGCGAGATGACGACGGCCGCCGGATTGCCGGCGACGGCGTTTTCCAGGATCGAGATCTGGCCGTTGACGTCGGTTTCGGCCTGGGCGCCGAGCTCCGGCACGTTGACGCCGAGATCCTTGCCGGCCTTGCGGGCGCCGGCCAGCACGATCTGCCAGTAGAAGGACGTGGTGTCCTTGACGATGATCGGGATGGTCACGTCGGCGGCCGAGGCGGGTGCGGTGTGCATCACGCCGGCAAGCATAGAAGCGGCGGCCAGAGCCACGAAGGCACGGCGGTTGAGAAGGCTGGTCACGAAGTTCATTAGGTTCCTCCCTAAGGTCGCCTGGTGAAGGTTCGGAAGCTCTGTCTGGATAGGCGCGGCCCAAACAGAACTTTATCAATAAAAAACAGATGCCGCATTTTGATAGTGCATCGTCATGGTCGATGCAAGCGGCGTCTGGTGCCGTTTGTGTGATGCCTGGCCTTGGCTAGGGGTAGCCTTGCCGGTTCCTCCCCTGGCAGCACGCGGCGCTTCCGTTCCTCCTTTTCAGATATGGAACATTGGTTCCATTATTCTGTCAAGATGGAATATTCATTCCTTCGCGAAATAGCACGATCGTGAAGGGCGATCGCGTCCCGCGAAGTCTGCCAGATCAGAGCGTCGCGCCGAGATGCCAAGGCACGAACTCATTGTCGCCATAGCCGAACGCCTCGCTCTTGGTCTTGCGGCCGGATGCGGTCTCGATGATCAGTTCGAAGATCTCGCGACCCATGCCGGCGATGGTCTTCTCGCCCGAAGCGATGACGCCGCAATTGACGTCCATGTCCTCTTCCATCTGGTGATACATGGTCGAGTTGGTCGCGACCTTGATCGACGGTGTCGGCCGGCAGCCGAAGCAGGAACCGCGTCCAGTGGTGAAGACGATGACATTGGCGCCGCCCGCCACCTGACCGGTGGCCGAGACCGGGTCGTATCCAGGCGTGTCCATGAACACCAGGCCGCTGCCGGAGACCTTCTCGGCATAGCCGAAGACGCCATTGAGCGGCGTCTGGCCGCCCTTGGCGACGGCGCCCAGCGACTTCTCCAGGATCGTGGTCAGGCCGCCGCGCTTGTTGCCGGGCGAGGGGTTGTTGTCGATCGAGGCGCCGTGCTTGGCGACATGTTCCTCCCACCACTTCACATAGCCATCGAGCTTCTTGGCGATTTCCGGCGAGGCGGCGCGGTAGGCGAGCAGATGCTCGGCGCCATAGATTTCCGTGGTCTCCGACAAAATGCCGATACCGCCGCAATCGGCCAGGATGTCGACGGCGGCACCAAGCGCGGGATTGGCGGTGATACCGGACATGCCGTCCGAGCCGCCGCATTGCAGGCCGACGACGATCTCCGAGACCGGGATCGGTTCGCGCTGCAATTGGCCGACTTCCTCGGCGATCTCAGCATCCCCATTGCCTTCTCGACCGATTTGCGCGAGCCGCCGGCTTCCTGGATGTTGAAGTGACGCTTGCCGGCGGCGACGCCTTTCTGGCCGTAGAGGGTGAGCTGGTTGACCTCGCAGCCCAGGCCCACCATCAGCACGCCGCCGAAGTTCGGGTGGCGCGCATAGCCGGCCAGCGTGCGGTGCAGCACCATCATGCCGTCGCCGGTGCCGCTCATGCCGCAGCCCTGGCCATGGACGATCGGCACAAAACCGTCGATGCCGGGATATTTCGGCAGCAAGGTCCGGTTGGCGGTGTCGGCGATGGAATGGCAGACGGTGGCCGAGCAGTTGACGCTGGCGACGATGCCGATGAAGTTGCGCGTGCCGGCGCGGCCGTCGGCGCGGCGGTAACCCATGAAGGTGCGCTTGCGGTCGGCCTCGGTGGCGTGCTCGGCTTCGCTCGGCGGTACCACCGGCAGACGGCCGGCCTCGAAAACCAGATTGTGCGAATGGACATGCTCGCCAGGCGCGATGTCTTGGGTGGCGCGGCCGATCGCCTGCGCGTATTTCACCACAGCCTCGCCGGCGGCGATCGGTTTGATCGCCACCTTGTGGCCCGGCTCGATCACCGCGACCGCCGAGGCGCCGCCTGGCAAGGCCGTGCCGATCTCGATGCGGCCGTTGGCGACGGCGACGTTGTCCGATGGTGCGAGAAGGATGATGTTGGCAATGGTCACGGGCGACTGTCCTGGGTGATCCTGGGAGTGCGGGCGGATTGACTTACGCCCATATGGGGATAATGTCTTTTATCGTGAAAAAACATTTTTGCGTCAATTGTTTTTTCATCACGGGGCAGCGTTCGTCCCCTTCGGACGCGTGGGTGCCCATTCGGTAAGCCGGCGAAAACCGTTCCTGTTTTCAGGCGCTTGAGTTAGGAACGCAACATCATCGCGCCTCAAGCCGGCCACCGCAAGCGCCGGCGAGGCAACGGGGCAGGTAATGTCGAAGAGCAACAACGTCTACAAGGACGCCTTCAATCGCTGCCTTAGGCTGCTCGATGAATCCAAAGGCCTGCCGTCGGAGCCCGAGCTCGGCGCGCTGCTCGGCGTCAGCCGCACAACGGTGCGCAGCATCCTGGCACGCATGGAAGAGACCGGGCTGATCGACTGGAACAAGCGCAACAAGACAGTGCTGCGGGCGCCGCGCCCAGGGGATTTCTTCCCCGAGGAGGAAACCGATTCGCTGGCCGAGATCATCGAGCGCTCCTTCATGCGCCGCCTTCTGGCCGGAGGCGCGGAGGCCGGCATGCAGATCAACGAGCTGGAGCTGGCACGCGAGATCGGCGTCGGCACCACCAGCGTGCGCGAATTCCTGATCCGCTTCTCGCGCTTCGGGCTGATCGAGAAGCGGCGCAACAGCCATTGGGTGCTGAAAGGGTTCACCCGCGCCTTCGCGCTCGAGCTGACCGAGATCCGCGAGATATTCGAATTGCGCTCGGCGGCGGCGTTTGTCGCGCTGCCGCAGGAGAGCGCGGTCTGGGCCGATCTCGACAGGCTGGAAGAGGAGCACCGCCAGCTCGCCGACGAGATCGCCACGCGTTTCAACGAATTCTCCGAGCTCGACGAGCGCTTCCACAGGCTGATCCACCGCGCCTCGCACAACCGCTTCATCGTCGACTTTTATGATGTGATCGCGATGATCTTCCACTACCATTATCAGTGGAACAAGGCGCAGGAGCGCCAGCGCAACGAGGTCGCGATCCAGGAGCATCTGGCCTATATCGGGGCGCTGAAATCGCGCGATCCGAGCAAGGTCGACGTCGCCTGCCGCAAGCACCTGAAATCGGCGCGGCAGACGCTGTTGAGCTCTATCCCTGAAGGGCGGCAGGCGCAGCCTGCCTAGGGTCTGTTGATATTCAGGTGATGCCGGCCTGACCTGAATCTCAATAGCCCTAACGCATGTCGCTCAGAAATGTGCATCGCGCCGCGTTGCCGCAGCGCGGTTTTGCCGATTTCCCGGCCGCATCGCCCATGCTAGGGTTGATCGGATTTCGGGAGAGGCTGTCCGTTGAAGACACGGCTGAGACGATGGAGCATGCCGGCCGCGCTTGTCGCGGCGCTGCTTCTGTTGCTTCAGTCGTCGCTCGGCGCCTTCGCCTTTGGCGCGCCGTCGCAACTCGACGCCTTCGGCAATGTCATCTGCACGCATGACGGGGCCGTAAAACTTCCCGGCGGCGATCCGTACCAGCAGCATATGCCGGCCTGCTGCTCGCTCGGCTGCAGCATGGTGTTTTCGGCGCATCTGCCGCCATCGCAGGCAGCAGCGCTCGCCAGCATCCGGATTGTTGAGACGGTCGCCTTCCCGCTTCCGGCCTTTCGCCATCTGGATTTCGCCCGCGACCGTTCTCCGGCCAACCCGCGCGCGCCGCCAGCGGCGGCCTGACCCGCGGAACCTTTCGCGGTCCTGTCCATCCTATGATCAGACCGTTCGCGGCCGCATTGCGGCGCGATCCCATACTCATGGAGCAACCATGTCCAATCTTCTTCCCAAGGCGCGAGCTTTCACCGTTCGCCGCGCGCCGACGCTCGACTTCCAACGTCTCGGCTTTGCCGTTCTCGTCCTGCTTCTTCTGCTTGCCTGCGTTCCCGACGTTTTCGCGCACGAATTCAAGGTCGGGGACCTCGAGATCGAGCATCCCTGGTCGCGCGCAACACCTCCGGGGGCCAAGGTCGCCGGCGGCTATTTCACCGTGGTCAACAAGGGCAGCGCGCCTGACCGGCTGCTGTCGATCTCATCCGACATCTCCGACAAGGCCGAACTGCATGAGATGGGCGTCAAGGACGGCGTCATGACGATGCGGCCGGTCTCTGGCGG
>JAEKLU010000295.1 GCA_019509685.1 Mesorhizobium sp.
ATCGCCGCCTTCATAGCGGCGGCGACATCCGGCAAGAAGGCGGCGCCGAGCGGCGCTGACGGCCTGGTGGCGCTGAAGCTGGCCGATGCGGCGCTGAAGTCGGCGACCACGGGCAAGACCATTCGTCTCGACAAGTAAGAACCGGACCCCCAAGGCACAGGAGTAGAGCGATGAGCGCATCCGCCGATCGCAATTCGAATACACGCGCCATCGTCACCGGCGGTGCGCAAGGCATAGGATTCGCGGTCGCCGAAGCGCTGGCCGACGAAGGCTGCCGGGCGCTGGCGCTCATCGGCCGCTCGCAGGAGAAGGGCGACAAGGCGGTCGCCCATTTCAAGAAGGCCGGCGTCGACGCGATCTTCATCAGCGCCGACGTTTCCAAAGTGGCGGACTGCAAGCGGGCGATAGCGACTGCGATTTCTCACTTCGGCACGGTCAACGCACTGGTCAACGCCGCCGCCACCTCGGCGCGCGGTTCGCTGGTCGAGACCTCCGAAGAGCTTTTCGACCAGATCTTCGACACCAATGTGCGTGGACCCTTCTTCCTGATGCAGGGCCTGGTGGGCCATCTGCTGGAGCGCAAGGCGCCGGGCTCGATCGTCAACGTGCTGTCGATGTCGGCGCATGCCGGCCAGTCCTTCCTGACGCCCTATTCGACCAGCAAGGGCGCGCTGATGACGCTGACCAAGAATGTCGCCAACGCCTACCGCTTCAACCGCATTCGCTGCAACGCCGTGTTGCCGGGATGGATGGACACCGAAGGCGAAGACCTCGTGCAGAAGAAATGGCACGGCGCGTCGGACGACTGGCTTGAAAAGGCCGAGGCCGGCCAGCCGATGGGCCAACTGGTGAAACCGGACCAGCTGGCACGGCTGATCAGCTACATGGTCAGCCCGCAGGCCGGCGTCATGACCGGGTCGCTGGTCGACTACGATCAGAATGTCGCTGGGACCTCGCCGGAGTAGTCTCAACTGAGGGCTGAGCCCTGTTGCTGCAGCATCGCCATTCCCATATAGTCAAGATAGTTAGACTAGTCAGGAGGGTGAGATGCAGCCTGCGCCCAAGGATACCAATTGGACGGTGGCCGGGGCGAAAGCCCGGCTTTCCGAGGTTATCGAGCGCGCGCAATCTTCGCCGCAGACGATCACCAAGAACGGCAAACCAAGCGTGGTTGTCGTCTCGGCCGAGGAATGGCAGCGCAAGACCGCGCGCAAAGGGACGCTCGCCGAATTCCTGCTGGACTCGCCGCTGCGCGGCGCCGATCTCGACGTCGAGCGCCACCGCGACGAACCGCGTGATCTGCCGCTGTGAGACTGTTACTCGATACGAATGTCCTGTCCGAGGTGACAAGGCCGGTACCGGACGCACGCGTTCTGGAATGGCTGGACGGGCTTGACGAGGACCGCTCCTTCATCAGCGTCGTCTCGATCGCCGAAATCCGGCGCGGTGTCGCCCTCATGGACGAGGGCCGCAAACGCGACGCACTGGGCGAATGGCTCGCCCAAGACCTGCCGCAGCGCTTCGAGCAGCGGGTTTTGTCGGTGGACGAACCGGTTGCCTTGGCCTGGGGCGATCTGATGGGCCTTGCGAAGCGTCGCGGCCGTGGCCTGTCGTCGATGGACGGTCTGATTGCAGCCACGGCGATTGCGCGGGAACTCACCTTGGCAACGCGCAATGTAAAGGATTTCGAAGGCTTTGGGATAGAACTTCTCGATCCCTGGACTGCATGAAGCGTTTTGGTACTGCATGCCGGGCTTTCGAAGCGACTCGATATAAGGAGGGGTTCGTTTGCTCTCATATCGATTGCTGAAAAACCACGCCGGCATTCTTCTTATCGGCGACTACACATCTCTTCGGTGGCTGCACACGGTCGTGCACGACATCAATGAGCGGTCGCCGCTCATTGAGGACAGAGAAGGCCTGTTCCTCAATCTGGCCTACGATGTCCGGAAAGCTTACGAAGGCCACCGCGAGATTCTGGAGCCTCCCTCTGATCACGAGGGAATAGGCATCCGCTACGGTGTTCAAGCACTGTGGCCCGTTATTCTTCTTCAGCAACGGATGCTGAGGGTATCGCTGGCGTATCTCGATCACTCAACCAAAACTCAGTCTATTGCCTATGCCCTGGAAGCTGTGATCGAGGAGGCTCTCAAGGAGGATTTCGCGACGATTGGTGATGAAGTGGTCGCGCACTGGCAGCGGTTAGACCCAGTTTACCGCAATGTTTTCGATAAACTCTGGAGCCGTGCTGCGATTTTCTGCTCATGGACTAAAGCTCAACGAAGGCGGCACTTTCTGGAACTGTTATCCAGTTTCGAACCTATGTACGAAACCCTCTACACGTCCCGCCTCAACCGTGGTGAGAAGAATCTTCTGTCACCCGCAGATCTTCTGGAGTGGGACGACGTGGAGTGGCCTGATCCGCGCTGGTAGGTCCAATCAGGCACGTGACAAACGCCCTCGCATCGACTATATGAGCGGCATGATCAACCTGTCCGCCACGTATTGGTACTTTAGCAGCTCGCTGGCGGCGGGAGGATTGCGCTCGATCTGAAGATTGCAGATCAAAATCCGACAAGCCGCCAGACCTGGCGGCTTTTTTGTTTCAGCCGGCAGGTCTCCTAAAATCAGGAGCAGAAAGCCGTGTTGACCACCACAGACGACCTTCGGGTCAGAGAACTCAAGATACTGAGCACGCCGGACGACGTGATGCGCGAGATACCGCGCTCGCTCACGGCGACGCGCACCGTTGCCGCCTCGCGCAACGCCATCCATTCGATCCTGACAGGGGCCGACGACCGACTGATTGTCATCGTCGGCCCTTGTTCCATCCATGATCCGGTCGCCGCCGTGGACTACGCCAGCCGTCTGGCGGCGCTGCGTGAGGCCCTGGCCGACCGGCTCGAGATCGTCATGCGCGTCTATTTTGAGAAGCCGCGCACCACGGTCGGCTGGAAGGGACTCATCAACGACCCCGATCTCGACGGCAGCTTCAACATCGACAAGGGCTTGCGCATGGCGCGCAACGTGCTGTCGGCCGTCAACAATCTCGGCCTGCCGGCAGCGACCGAATTCCTCGACATGACGACGCCGCAATACATCGCCGACCTCGTCGCCTGGGGCGCCATCGGCGCGCGCACGACCGAAAGCCAGATCCATCGCGAGCTGGCGTCCGGCCTGTCCTGCCCGGTCGGCTTCAAGAACGGTACCGACGGCAATCTGAGGATCGCCGCCGAAGCGGTGAAGTCGGCCGCCCAGCCGCATCATTTCATGGCGGTGACCAAAGACGGCCGCAGCGCCATTGCCACGACCACCGGCAATGAGGACTGTCACGTCATCCTGCGCGGCGGCGTCCAGCCCAACTACGATGCCGCTAGTGTCGAGGCCGCTGCCGTCGAGCTCGGCCGCATCGGCATCGCGCCACGGCTGATGATCGACGTCAGTCACGCCAATTCGGGCAAGAAGCCGGAGAACCAGCCGAAGGTCGCGCATGATGTCGCCGGCCAGGAACCTCGTTGCCGGCCGTCAGGATGTCGTGCCCGGCAAGCCGCTCGTCTATGGCCAGAGCATCACCGACGGCTGCATCGACTGGGCGACCACCGAGACCGTGCTGCACGGCCTTGCCGGCGCTGTCGAATGGCGCCGCTCGGCACGCCGCGCGATCATGGAGAGCCGGCAGGGCGCCGCCTGATCTGTGGAGCATAAGGGCGGCGCTTCCGGGTT
>JAEKLU010000225.1 GCA_019509685.1 Mesorhizobium sp.
GCGGATTGACTGTCAGTTCATCGGCGGAAGCGTTTTGCCTCAGAGCCTCGGCGAGACTTCCTCGATACGGCCAACGCCCTGCACAAACGCATCGGGGAAGATGACCCGTTCGCCTATCTCGCTCAAAGCCCGCCCCACCAGCACTCCCTGCGAGGCAAGATCGTCAGGCCACATGACGTGCACTCCGGCTATGTCCGGGCACGGCTCCTCGTCGCCCCAGGCTCATCGCCGCGAGTGTCCTCAAGGTCGCAATCCACTTTCATCATGTCGCGCACGGGTGATCGTCCGGGCGCTTCTCGACCGATAGCGGCCAGGTGCGAGCGTTGATGTCCGCAGGGATGCCGTAGGGCTCCGTGATCCCAGTCGGTGGATCAATCGTTGGCGTTGGGTTGGTATGGATCGCTCATCGTTTTCTGTAAACTCGTACGTCGGATCGATCGCATCTTCTTCGATGTGATTGTCCTGAATAATAACCGGATATATCTTCTGCGCTCTGTACCTTTCGGGACCATGTCCGACGGGGAATTCACAAGAACAAAGGCCGCCACTTGCACAAATAATAACTTTAGGAGATGCTGATATAAGCGCTGGTGGGCCGGAGTTGAACAGAAGCGGACGCTTGTGCGCACAATTTCAACAAGGGGGAACAATCATGCAAAATCGAAAATCGCTGCAACTAGCGCTTTTGGCTTGTATATCGCTCTTCGTCACCGACGCCGCTTTGGCGAAAGATGCTACCAAGACACCCTGCAGGGCGGATGCGGTGCGAGTGTGCCACATGGCCAATGAAATTAAGGCGCAAGGCTGTCTTAAACAGCACCTCAGCGAAGTCACACCGGCTTGTAAGGCCTTTCTTACCAAGAAATGAAACTGCAGCCGCTGCCGGCTTTGCAGCAGCCGGAATCCCTGCGTCTCAGGCGGCGGGTGGAATGTTCGCGCGCGAGGACTAGACGACGCCGGCTTTCCTGACGATCAAGAACCCACGCCGGACGAGGACAATGCGGCTGGCGTTTGGATGGACGCCAACAGTGCCGCTATCGCTGCATCCTGTGCTGGCCGATCGATGCGGCACCAAGAAACTGTCTCTTCCTGGCATTGGTGGACGATGTCCGACAACATTCTCCCCGAACAGAAGAGACCCAAGCTGATCGTGGTTAGCTTAACCGCGGCAGACCCAGCCTGACTATGGGTGCCTTCACTGGGATTGGCCTCGCCAGCGGGTTTGGAGATGGCGGCGAGGCGATTTCATCGGAATGATCGCCACGCTTGTGACAGCCAGCCTTGCGGCTTGGTTGCTGCTCATCTGCTCGCCGCGCGCGGATTATGCAGAATGTGGCACGGAAGCTGCGGCAGCTGGCACCAGGAACCTTTGTGGGAAGCGTCCGTTGATTTGCCTGCGGGGCAGTAAAGACTGCTGGGACGATTGCCTTGGACGCTAAATCCGACAAACCGGAACGCAAGATCGAATCCGACGAGCATGAGCGCGGGGCACCCGAACGGGCGCCCGATAGCGGTGAGCGGCCGGATCAGAGCGCTGACGCTGACGAAAAAGGTGCCGGCGAAAGCAGACTTGGTATCGTCAGGCGCCACCCATCGCCACCGGTGCCGTCGCTGTCGTGCTTTTGGCCGCCATCGCCGGCGGCGTGGTCTGGTGGCTCGATGCGCGCCAGTATGAATCGACCGACGATGCCTTCATCGACGCGCGCACGGTAACGGTGGGCGCCGAAATTTCCGGCCGCATCACCGACGTCGCCGTCACCGATAACCAGCCTGTAGAGGCGGGCGCTGTCCTGCTTCGCATCGATGACAGCGACTACCAGGCTTCGCTGAAACAGGCAGAGGCCGGCGTGGCGGTGGCGCAGGCCGGGATCGCCAACGTCCAGGCGCAGACCGAGGCGCAGAATGCCAAGATCGATGCCGCGCAGAAGCAGGTCGCGCAGGCGCAGGCCGCGCTCGAATTCGCCAGAACCGAGGACCAGCGCAACCGCGAGCTGCTGGCCAAGGGCACAGCGACACAGCAGCAGGCCGATCAGGCCGCATCGACCTTGCGCCAGGACCAGGCCGCCCTCGACACCGCCTCGGCCAATGTCGAGGCGGCAAAAAGCCAGCTCACCGTGTTGGCGGCGCAGACAAAAAGCGCTCGAGCGCAATTGCAACAGGCGCAGGCCACCGATGATCAGGCGAAGACAACGCTTACGCGCACCACCCTCGTGGCTCCGGTTGCAGGGCATGCGACCAGTATCAGCGCAGCCAAAGGCACCTATGCGCAGCCCGGCCAGGTCCTGATGATGTTCGTGCCCAAGGATGTCTGGGTGAGTGCGAACTTCAAGGAGACGCAGCTGGACCTGATGCGGCCTGGACAGCCGGTCGACATCACCATCGACGCCTATCCCGAAAAGACCTTCCACGGCCATATCGACAGCGTTCAGGCCGGCAGCGGCACCGCCTTCAGCCTGCTTCCGGCCGAGAACGCCACCGGCAATTTCGTCAAGGTGGTGCAGCGCGTGCCGGTGAAAATCGTGTTCGACCCGCCGCCCGATGTCTATCTCGGCCCCGGCATGTCGGTGGTGCCGACGGTCAAGGTAAGATGAGCGATGCCGCAGCAACCCGGGGTAACGAAAGCCGGTCGGCGGCCGGCGACCGCAATCCCTGGCTCATCGCGATCGTCGTCTCCATCGCTACCTTCATGCTGGTGCTCGACACCTCGATCGCCAATGTCGCATTGCGCAATATCGCGGGCAGCCTGGCGGCGGGGATGGACGAAAGCACCTGGGTGATAACCACCTATCTCGTCGCCAACTCCATCATCATCCCGGTCAGCGGCTGGCTGACCGGCGTCATCGGCCGCAAGCGCTATTACATGATCTGCGTGGCGACCTTCACGCTGGCGTCGTTGTTGTGCGGCCTGGCGCCCAACCTTCCGACGCTGATCGCCTTCCGCATTCTGCAAGGGCTCGGCGGTGGCGGCATGGCGCCGAGCGAGCAATCGATCCTGGCCGACACGTTTCCGCCCGAGAAGCGTTCCCAGGCCTTCGCGCTTTATGGCATCGCCGTCATCGTCGCGCCGACCGTCGGGCCTACTCTCGGCGGCTGGCTCACCGACAATTTCTCCTGGCATTGGATCTTCTTCATCAACGTGCCGTTCGGCATCCTGTCGCTGACGCTTGTGCAGTGGCTGGTGGTCGAGCCCGAGATCCTCGAACGCGAACGCCGGGAGCGGTTGCGCAGAGGCCTGAAGGTCGACTGGATCGGCTTCATCCTGGTGGCGCTGGCGCTCGGCTGTCTCGAGGTCTTTCTCGACGAAGGCCAGCGCAATGACTGGTTCTCGTCGACCTTCATCATCACCTTCGCCGTGATCTCGGCTGTATCCTTCCTCCTGCTGGTTCCCTGGGAATGGACCCGGCGCGAACCGATTGTCGACATCAGGCTGCTCTTCACGCGGCAGTTCGGCATGTCGTTTGTCGTCATGATGGCCGTCGGCGCGGTTCTGTTCAGCACCACACAATTGCTGCCGCAGTTGCAGCAGACGACCTTCGCCTACACGGCCACGCTGTCCGGCCTGTCGATGATGCCCGGCGGCATCGCCATGTTGTTGTTGATGCCGGTCTCGGGCTTCGCGGGCGGCGTGGTTCAGCCGCGTTATCTCATCATGATGGGCATGTCGGTCGTTGCGGTTGCGCTATGGCACATGACATCGCTGACGCCCGACGCAAGCTTCGGCTTCTTTGCCTATGCCCGCGTCTTCCTGATGATCGGCCTGCCGTTCCTGTTTATTCCGATTTCAACCGCTGCCTATGTCGGCCTGCCGCCGCAAAAGACCGACCAGGCCTCATCGCTGATCAATGTCGCCCGCAATATCGGCGGCAGCATCGGCGTGTCGTTGTCCAACACCGTCATCGCCCAGAACGCCCAGCTCCACCAATCGGTGCTGGTCGGCCATACCGCGCAATCGAGCCAAGTCTATCAACAGACGCTTCGCCAGGTGACCGACCATTTCGTCGCCGAAGGTTCGCCGCTGGTGCAAGCACGCCAGCAGGCCGTTGGCTGGATCGGTGAAGAGATCGGCAGACAGGCTTCGTTGCTCGCCTATGTCGATGTCTTCTTTTACTGCGCAATAGCGACAGCGCTGCTCGTGCCATTGGCCCTGTTGCTTCGGTCGCCTAGGCCTGGGCCAGCCAAGCAGCAAGACAGCCCTGCTGTCGGATAGGGCCGCTTAAAAGCCGAATTGCTGCTCGCGCAAAGCGTCTTCGTATTCCTTCTTCGCTTCCAGCACCTTGCCGCGAATTTCGTCTTCCTTGAAATGCGCCGCTTCCCACTTGTCGATCTCGGCCAGCGAGTGATTGACGGAGGCGAGGTTCTCTTCCTCCCGGATCGCCGCTATCCGGTCCTCCACCGCGGCCTTGTAGGCGCCCTGGAGCTGGTCGAGATTTGACGTGTCGGCTGGCATGGCAAACTCCATCGTTGACGCTGCTTTGTAGGTCAGCGCGATGAACAAACGAAGACAGCTGGCAAGGCCCTGATCTGCGAGCCCGGATCGGTTGTGCAGGTAACGACAAAGTGTCCGCGCCGGCGCGGCCTGGCATGATGGAACTTCAGTCCGGTGTTAGCTTCCCCCCGGGGGGTTCGAACAACGGAGGTCGCAATGAAAGCCGCAGCATGTCTTCTTGCCTCTTTCGCCCTCGCGGGATTTGTCACCACCGGAGCTCTCGCGGCGACGGCGACCGCAACGACAACCCCCTCCGCGACAACCACTGCGGCGCCAACCACGAAGAAGCCTAAAACCGCCATGACGCCCGAAAAGACCGCGATCTCGAAACAATGCTCGACGCTGGCGGACCAAAAAAATCTTCACGGCAAGGATCGAGAGAAGTTCCGCTCGGCTTGCAAAAAGAACGGCGGCAAGGCCCCTAGCTGATCCGCAATCGCGCTGGATCGCCTCTTGGTATGATTCCCTGATCGCCGGCGCTCGGCGATACAGCGCGTCGGCCAGCCGAGGCGACAATGCAAATGCTGAGGCCCCGGCATGTCGGGGCCCTTCTCTTCCGGGCAAGGCTTTGGCGGTAACACCAGAAAATCAGCGCGTTGCAAAAGGATGGTTGCGCATCGATTTGCGTCAGGCGATGGTCCGGCAAACTGGAGGGACCCATGCGAAACATCTCGGCATCGATGCTGCTGCTGGTAGCCAGCGTTTATGCGACAGCGGCCAATGCGCTGGACAGCAGCAACACACCGGTCGTCGTCACTCCACTGGCATCGAAGACGACGACCGCCTCCGGCCAGCCGATCACGCTGCCGCAGAAGAATGTCGAGGTTCAGGTTTCGTCCTACCAGATCGCGCCCGGCGCAACCTTGCCGGTGCACAAGCACCCGTTCCCGCGTTACGCCTATGTCGAACAAGGCACGCTCAGGGTCACCAATGTCGAGACCGGCGCCAGCAACACCTACAAATCAGGCGACTTCATCATCGAGATGATCGGCCAATGGCACCAGGCTACCAACATCGGCGCCGATCCGGTAAAGCTTTTGGTGATCGACCAGGTCGAACAAGGCGCCAAGAACACCATTCTGAAGCAATGATAGCCGGCAAACAATTGTCAGCCGCCTGGAGGCAGACGGCCGACAATTCGTTCAGCCCCATGCGCCCACCGGCTGGCGGGTGGTGGCGTTCAGGCGGTTGAAGGCGTTGATCAGCGCGATCTGGATCACCAGCGCGGCGAGCGCCTTGTCGTCATAGTGGCGGGCGGCCTCGTCCCAGACATCGTCCGGCACAGCATCCGAACGATCGGCCAGGCGCGTCGCGGCTTCCGTCAGCGCGAGCGCCGCGCGCTCGGGCGCGGTGAAGTATGGCGTCTCGCGCCAGGCCGCCACCGCGAAGATCCGCTCGTCTTTCTCGCCGGCTTTCTTCAACTCCCGCGCATGCATGTCGACGCAAACACTGCAGGCGTTGATCTGGCTGGCGCGCAGATGGATGAGCTTGCGCGTGACATAGGGCACCTCGCCGGCCTCGGTCGACTTGTCCAGCGCCAGCAGCGCTTGCAGCGCGCCCGGCATCAGCATCACCGGGTTCTTCAATCTTGCTTCCATGGTCCGTCTCCTTTTGGTCCGGTGTCAGCCTTGCCCTGCGGCCACTTGCTCGAGATGCTCGAGTATGCGCGGCCATCCATTGCCCATTCCGATATACCCAGGCTCGTCGACGGGCCGGAATCCCGACTGCTCCATCCGCACCCGGGTCGCAGCGCCTTCGGGCGTAAGTGACCATGTGACCACGGTTTTCAGCCCGCTGTCAGATTCGCTCCCATCCCCCCAGCTGTAGGCCAGCAGGCGGGGGGCCTCGACCTTCAAGACGACGCAGTTTGTCACGCCGGACCAGCCAGGCACCGGAGCCGCCCGGAAGCTGAAGCGGTGCCCGACCTGCGCCGCAAAATCATTGCGCATGAGCCACTCAGCGACCAGCTCCGGCACGGTCAGCGCCCGCCATATCTTTTCCGCCGGATGCGGTATTAGCCGTTCGACGACGATTGATTTGGTTTGCGTCATGGCTTGCTCCTCTTGTCGCGACCGCGCTCTGGCGCGCCATCGATAACCCTACAGCTATGGGTTAACTCATAACTATTAGGTTATGAGACTGTCAAGCGGAGAATCGCGCGGCTGGTCCAAATAGAGGTTAGCGTTCGTGCTTTCGCGCCTGGCATCTCAATGCTAGGGCTGGGCGACATCGTGAACTGGATTGCCCTTGACCAAGAAATCTCATCCGCCGCTAATCGAAATCTGCGTCGAAGGCGTTGACGGGCTGCTTGCCGCGCAGGCCGCCGGCGCCGATCGCGTCGAGCTCTGCGCCAGCCTTGTCGAAGGCGGCATCACGCCGAGCCTGGGCACGGTGCGTGCATCGCTCGAGGGCGCGACCATCCCCTTCCATGTCATCGTGCGCCCGCGCGGCGGCGATTTTCTTTACAGCGAAGCCGAATATCGCTCGATGCTTGCCGACGTCGGCGCGCTTCGCGAGCTCGGCGTGGCCGGTGTTGTCGTCGGCTGCCTGACCGCCGCCGGCGCCATCGACGAGGCGCGCATGAGCGCGCTCGTCCAGGCCGCCGGCCCGCTCAACGTCACCTGCCATCGCGCCTTCGACATGACGCGCGACCCGGCCGAGGCGCTCGAGGCGCTGATCCGCTGCAAGGTCGGCCGTGTGCTGACCAGCGGCCAGCGCGACACCGCGCTGGAAGGCGCGGAGCTCCTGGCTGAGCTTGTGCGCCGGGCCGGCGATCGCATCATCATCCTCGGTTGCGGCGGCCTGGCGCCCGACAACATTGGCGAGGTGCGCAGGCTGACCGGATTGACCGAGATGCATTTCGCCGCGCTTGCCGACATGCCGAGCGCCATGCGCTACCGCAACCCGCAGGTCGGCATGGGCGGCACCGATCTCGATCGCGAATACCGCAACACCGTGACCGACAAGGCGCTGGTGGCGGCAACGATCGCGGCCGCGAGGGCCTGATGGTTGAGACGATGGCCAAAGAACGACTGCCGATCGAGCGCGTCTCGCCTGCCGACGAGGCGGCCATCCTCGTGCTCAACAACCAACACGCGGCGGAACTCTCCTGGTTGGAAGCGGATCGTCTGTCGTTCCTCCTCAAGGAAGCCTTCTACACGCGCCGCATCGGCGCGCTCGAAGCCTTCATCCTGTGCTTCGACCAGGACGCCCGCTACGACAGCCCGAACTTTCTGTGGTTCCGCGAGCGCTATCCGCGCTTCGTCTATGTCGATCGCGTCGTCGTCGCCGCAGAGGCCCGCGGCCGCGGCCATGCCCGTCGGCTGTATGAGGACCTGTTCGAAGAGGCGCGGCGCGCCGGCCACGCGATCGTCACCTGCGAGGTCAACGCCGATCCGCCCAATCCGGCCTCGGACGCCTTCCACGCCGCCCTTGGCTTCGGCGAAGTTGGCGAAGCCATCATCCATGGCGGCGAGAAATCGGTGCGCTACTGGGCCAAGCCGATCGCGGACTGAGCCGTGCCCTCGCCACTGGCCACGAAAACAAGCAAAAGCTAAAGTAAGTGCTCCTCTAGCCGGGAGCGCAGCATGCCGAGCAATGTCTTTCGCTTCGACGAAAGCTGGGAGATCCCCGAGGGAACGCCACAGGAAGTCTGGGATGTATTGTCGGACGCCCGGTTGCTGCCGCTGTGGTGGGGCGATGCTTATAAGGACATCGAGCCGCTCGACGAAAAGGGCAAAGGCGTCGTCGGCGCGCGCGCCAGGGCACGCGCTCGCGGCGCCCTGCCCTACGAGCTGAACTTCATTGTCGAGGCGGCCGAGCTCGAACCGGGTCGTCTGGTGGTGGTGAAGACTTTTGGCGATTTCGACGGGCTGTGGCGGGCCGAGCTGTCGCCGTCCGGACCAGGCACGCATGTCGATCTCGTCTGGCAGGTCACGGTCGAAAGGCCGATCCTGAAATTCCTGGCGCCGCTGCTCAGGCCCGCCTTTGCCTGGAACCATCGCTGGACGACACCGCGCGGCGAGGCCGGGCTCCGCCGCTATCTGGCCGCGCAGAAGGCGGCAGGAGCCAATTGATCACCAGTTGCGGTTCAGCCAGGCGCGCGCGGGCTTTTCGACGATGTAGTAGCTGCAAAGCGCGCAGGCAAAGACCGCGGCCAACATCGGGATCGCCGCGCTGCCCCGCTCATCGACGAATTTGTAGAAGGGCTGCTGCCACAGATAGAGCGAATAGGACCACAAGCCGAGCATCACCATCGGCCGCGACGAGAGCAAACCGGTCAAATAGCCGCCCGCGAAATCGAGCGTGTTGACGGCGAGCGCCAGCAGCGGCACGGCGAGGATATAATGCAGCGGCGTCGGCACCGGGTTGAGGAACAGCAGAACCCCGGCCACTGCCGCTAAAAGCGCGACATGCTGGCTCCTAAGGAGTGCTGGCAGACGGCCATCGGCCTTCAGCAGGCAGATCGAAGCCGACAGCAGGATCGATGCGATATGCACGTCGGTGCGCCAGTAGCTGTGCTCGTAATCCATGCCGAGCACCCAGTAGGAAATCGCGCCGTTGGCCATCGCCAGCAACGAAAGCGCCAGGAGAAGCCGCACGACATTCGCCCGCCCGGTTACCAGCACGCTGATCAGCGCCAGGATGATGTAGGCATGTTCCTCGACGCAAAGCGACCAGATATGGTCGAGCGCGCCGGCACGATTGATCAGAATGCCGGCATAGTTATAGGTGAATGTCAGCGCCGTCAGCGCCGCCTTCCATTTGAAGGCGATGAACGTTCCCGAAAGCCCGATCATGGCGGCGATCACGAACACCAGCAGCGCCGGATAGATGCGCGAGAAGCGGCGCTTGAAGAATTTTTTCAGCGGAAAACGCTCGATGAACAGGATCTCGCCCATCAAGCGGCCGCTGAGCACGAAGAAGAACTCGACGCCGAGCACGCCGAGATTGATGCCCGGCACCGGGAAGAAGTGGCCGATCAGCACCAGGGCGATCGACAGGCCGCGCCAGCCGTCCAGATAGCCGAGCCTCGCCCTGTGCGCGCTTTCGGCGGCCGACCTGGGAAGAACCATATGGGTCGCGGAGATCTCGGACATGCCGATCCTTTCGCACTGGAGACGCGAAAAGGCGCAAGCGGCAGCGAGCTGCTCGAACCCGGATCGCATTTCCCACCCGTCACCATATTGCAGTGCAATATCAATTTGTGCAAGTGCGAGATTTTGGAACTGACAGTTTCGTGAAAGCAGTTGGCAGGGTTTGCTCGAAGCAAAGAGCTGCCTCGCACCGGCGATGCCACCGACAATTGGGCGACTGGTCTGGAAGTTTCACCGTTTCGCGGTGAGGCTATCTAAATTAGCTAGCCATTTTTTAGCGATTACTGATGAATAGCCGCTCGCACTTTTCTTGAAATTGCTCCAAAGGGGGCAAAAAACGAAAAGGGGCCAAGTGGCCCCCTTTTTACCGTCTGCCGGGACCCTGTCAGGCGTTGGCGGCGGCCACGGCGCGCTTGGCCATCACCGCGATCAGATTGGCGCGGTAATCGGCCGAGGCATGGAGGTCGCTCATCAGACCTTTTGCCGGTATTTTCAGGCCGTCGAGCGCCGAAGCGTCGAAAGTCCTGGACAGCGCGGCCTCGACCTCCCTCGAGCGGAAGACGCCATCTTCACCGGCGCCGGTAACAGCGGCTCTCACCCCATCCTTGCCCTTGGCCACGAACACGCCGACGATCGCGTAGCGTGACGCGGGGTTGCGGAATTTCTGGTAGGCCGCCTTGGCCGGCGCGGTAAAACTCACCGCGGTGATGATCTCGCCATCCTTCAGCGCCGTCTCGAACAGCCCCTTGAAGAACTTGTCGGCCGCGATCTCGCGCTTGTTGGTGATGATCGTTGCTCCGAGCGCCAGCAATGCCGCCGGATAGTCGGCTGCCGGATCGTTGTTGGCGACGGAGCCGCCGATCGTGCCCTTGTGGCGCACCGCCGGATCCCCGATCAGGGAAGCCATATGAGCGAGCCCCGGGCACACCTTCCTCAGCTTCTCGTCGGCGGCGACATCGTAATGCGTCGTGGCCGCGCCGATGGTGACCGTCTTGCCCGACACTTTGACGCCCTGCAGATCCTTTAGCCGCGAGACGTCGACCAAATCCGAAGGCGCCGCGAGCCGCGTCCTCATGGCCGGGATCAGCGTCATGCCGCCCGAGAGCAGCTTGGCGTCGCCGGTCTTCAATTGCCTGGCGGCATCGGCGAGGGAAGTGGCGCGATGATAATTGACTGCGTACATGTCTTTCTCCCTTCGGGAAAAAGCGAATAGTGAGTAGCGAATAGTGAGTAGGGAATGTCCCTTCGCACTGCGCTTTTCCCTATTCGCTACTCCCTATTCGCTATTCGCTGATCAATGCTTCGCGGCCTGGATCGCCGCCCACACCGTCGACGGCGATGCCGGCATGGCGATGTCGACGATGCCGAGCGCATCGGTGATGGCGTTGATGACCGCCGGCGGCGAGCCGATGGCACCGGCCTCGCCGCAGCCCTTGATGCCGAGCGGATTGCCGGGGCACGGCGTGTTCGACGTCGAGATCTTGAACGATGGCAGGTCGCCGGCGCGCGGCATGGTGTAATCCATGTAGCTTGCCGTCAGCAGCTGCCCGCTCGCATCGTAATGCGTGCCTTCGAGCAATGCCTGGCCGATGCCTTGCGCGATACCGCCATGCACCTGCCCTTCGACGATCATCGGATTGATGATGTTGCCGAAATCGTCCGCCGCGACGAACTGGACGATCTCGGTTGTTCCGGTTTCCGGATCGATCTCGACCTCGCAGATGTAGCAGCCGGCCGGAAAGGTGAAGTTGGACGGATCGTAGAAGGCGGTTTCCTTCAGGCCCGGCTCCATGCCTGCAGGCAAGTTATGCGCGGTGTAGGAGGCAAGCGCCACCTGGAACCACGGCAGGCTCTTGTCGGTGCCGGCGACCTTGACCTCGCCATTCTCGATGACGATGTCGCCCTCGTCCGCCTCTAGCAGATGCGCGGCGATCTTCTTGGCCTTGGCCTCGACCTTGTCGAGCGCCTTGACGATGGCCGACATGCCGACGGCGCCCGAGCGCGAGCCGTAGGTGCCCATGCCCATCTGCACCTTGTCGGTGTCGCCATGGACGATCGAGACAGAATCGATCGGCACGCCGAAGCGCTCCGTGACCAGTTGCGCGAAGGTCGTCTCATGGCCCTGGCCGTGGCTGTGCGAACCCGTCAGCACCTCGATCGTGCCGACGGCGTTGACGCGCACCTCGGCCGATTCCCAAAGCCCGACGCCGGCGCCGAGGGAGCCTACCGCCGACGACGGCGCGAGGCCGCAGGCTTCGATATAGTTGCTCATGCCGATGCCGCGCAGCTTGCCTCTCCTGGCAGCCTCCGCCTTGCGGCTGGCGAAGCCTGCATAGTCGGAGGCCTTCATCGCCGCGTCGAGCGAGGCGGCATAGTCGCCGGCGTCGTAGGCCAGTATCACCGGTGTCTGATGCGGGAACGAGGTGATGAAGTTCTTGCGCCGAAGCTCGGCCGGCGACACGCGAAGCTCGCGCGCGGCCGTCTCCATCGTGCGCTCCAGGAGATAGGTCGCTTCCGGCCGCCCTGCCCCGCGATAGGCGTCGACGGGCGCGGTGTTGGTGTAGACGGTGCGCACATTGGCGTGGATCGCCGGGATGTCGTACTGCCCCGACAGCAGCGTGGCGTAGAGATAGGTCGGCACGCAGGACGAGAACAGCGACATGTAGGCGCCAAGATTGGCTATTGTGTCGACCTTCAAGCCCGTGATGCGGTTGTTCTTGTCGAAGGCCATCTCGACTGTCGAGACATGGTCGCGGCCATGCGGGTCGGAGAGGAAACTTTCGGTGCGGTCGGCGACCCATTTGACC
>JAEKLU010000296.1 GCA_019509685.1 Mesorhizobium sp.
AGCGGCAGCATCAGCGTGATGAAGACCAGCCAGAAGATCAACATGCGCCCAGGAAAGCGGGAATAGACGATCGAGAAGGCGGTGAGCGCCGAAATGATCACTTTGCCCGCCGCTACGCCGGCGGCGACGATGAAGCTGTTGAGCAGCTTGGGGCCGAGATCGGCCGTCACCCAAGCCGTCTTGATGTTGACCCAGAAGTCGCTGCCCGGCAGCAGCGACATCGGCACGTCGTTGACGTCTTTCAGATTGTGCGATGCGGCGATAGCGACGATCAAGAACGGCGCGACGCAGAAGACAAAGCCTATGAACAGGATCAGATGCGTGAAGAAATTGAGGAATGGGGTGCGCTCTACCATGTCATCTCACCCGTAGTGCACGCGCCGCTCGATGAAGCGGAACTGGAAGATGGTGAGCACGATGATGAGCAGCATCAGGATGATGCTCTGCGCGGCCGCGCCTGAATAATCGAGGCCTTTGAAGCCGTCGGAATAGATCTTGTAGACCATCAGATTGGTCGCGTTCGCCGGGCCGCCTGATGTCATGATGTCGACGATGCCGAAGGAGTCCTGGAAGCTTTCGGTGATGTTGATGACGAGCAGGAAGAAGATCGTCGGCGTGATCAGCGGGAACTGGATGTCCCAGAAGCGCCTGATGACGCCGGAACCGTCCATTGCGGCGGCCTCGATCAGCGAACGCGGTATGGCCTGGAAGGCGGCCAGGAAGAAGATGAAATTGTAGCCGACATATTTCCACGAGAAGGCGACGATGATCGACGCCATGGCATCCGCGCCATCGAGACCCGGATCCCAGATCCCCGGCCACATCCGGTTGATGACGGAAAGGAACCCCGCCTCCGGCGCCAGGATGAAGCGGAACGCCAGCGCCAGCGCCGGCGCGGCGATGCCATAGGGCCAGATCAGCACCACGCGATAAAGCCACGAGCCAGCAAGCTGCCGGTCGGTCAAGGCGGCGAGCACAAGCGCGATGAACATCGCAAGGCCGGTGCTGATCCCGGCGAAGATCAGGCTGGCGGTGATCGAATTCCAGTAATCGGCGTTGGCCAGGATCGAACGGAAATTGTCGAGCCCGACCCAGATGTTGCCGCCGCCCCAGGGCTGCTGCAGCGTCAGCGACCAGTAGACCGCTTGCCCGGCCGGCCAGTAGAAGAAAGTGAAGATCAGCAGCAGCTGCGGCACCGCGAACAGGATGCCGATCGTCCATTTGCCGAAAGTGACGCGTTTTTCCATCGATCCGCCGATGCCGTTGAAACGCCAGCCCTGAGGGGCGGACTAAAGCATGTCTCCCGAAAGTGGTCACCGGTTTCGGGACAAAGACATGCGTAAAATTAGAACCTCGATGAAATGGCCGCCCGCCGATTCTCGGCGGGCGGCCGTTCCGCTATCCGGGATCAGGGCAGGGTCTTACCCGGATAGGTCTGCTGGAAGCGATCGAGGATCGCGTCGCCGTTCTTGACCAGCGCGTCGAGGCCTTCCTGGACGCTGACCTTGTTGGCGAAGATCGCCTGCATCTGGGTGCCGAACTCGGCGCGGATCTGGGTGAAGTTGCCGAGGCGCACGCCACGGGTGATGTCGTTCGGCTCGGATGCGGTGAGGCTGGCGATGGCGACTTCACGGCCCTTGTAGGGCGCCTTGTCGTAGAAGCCTTGCGACTTCATGAAATCGAAGCCCGACTTGGTCACCGGGATATAGCCGGTGTTGGTCGACCAGAACAAAGCCGTCTTGGGATCGTGGATGAAGTTGAGGAAAGCGGCCGCGCCCTTGTATTCGGCGTCCGACTTGCCCGACAGGACCCACAGCGAAGCACCGCCGACCAGCGAGTTCATGCGCGTGGTGCCGGCATAGACCGGCAGTTCGGCGACATCCCAGTTCATGCCTTCCTTCTGGGTGCGGGCGACCGTGCCGTGGTCGCCGACCGAGGTCAGGATGACCTGGCAGGTGCCGGTGGCGAAGGCCTGCACCATATCTTGGCCGAGATCCTTCGACTTGATTTTGATCAGGCCGGCGTCATACCACTTCTTGAGATCGGTGACGTACTGGACGAACTTGGTCTTGTTGACTTCGAGACGAGCGTCGAGGCCGTCATAGCCGTTGTTCTTGGTGGCGACCGGCTGGTTGTGCAGCGCCGAGAACTGCTCCATCAGCTGCCAGCTTTCGTTGGCCGAGATGTTGATGGCCATCGGGCATTCATAGCCGGCGTCCTTCAGCGCCTTGAGGTCGGTGGCGACGTCTTCCCAGGTCTTCGGCGCTTCGGTCTTGCCGATCTTGGCGAAGGCGTCCTTGTTCCAGTACATCAGCGGGGTCGACGAATTGAACGGGAACGAGAGCATCTCGCCCTTCGAGGTCGCGTAGTAGCGGGCGATGCCGGGGAAATAGTCGCTGTAGTCGATCTTGTAGCCGTTCTCTTCCATCAGCTTGTCGGCGGGCTTGTAAGCGCCCGACAGCATCATGGTCGCGGTGCCGACGTCATAAACCTGGACGACGGTCGGCTGCTTGCCGGCGCGGAAGGCGGCGATGGTGTTCTGCAGCGTGGCGTCGTAATTGCCCTGGCTGGTGCACACGACCTCGTAGTCGGACTGCGATGCGTTGAAGTTCTTGCACAGCGTGTCGACGACGCGGGCGAGATCGCCCGAAAGGCCGAACCAGAAGTCGAACTTAACCGGCTCTGCAAAAGCAGGCACCGCAAGCGCGGTGCTGAGCGCGCAGGCGGCAAGGGCAGCGAAGCCCCGCTTGATGATGGTCATGGGTTTTTCCCTCTTGAGTGGCAGTATGACAAGGGTTTTGCGCAAGTCCTTGCCGCTCTCATAGAGAAGGTATGTGACAGTTCTGTTGTGACCCTGAAGGCCCTGTGGACAGCCAGTCTCTCCTCCCCCGGCAGCGGTCGCGCCGGCATCAAAACGTCACATCGGCGCTCTAGGAAGCTAGGGCGACCCGAAGCGATGGAAAGACCTTCTGTGATTAACCGGCTAACTGGATTGTGAAGATATGCTGGTCTCAAAGCTCACGCACGTACCTGTTGGCGAACGCAACGCAATGCGCGACGGCCCGCGCGACAGCGCCACCCATCTTCGCCATGCGGCCGCTATTCCCGCGCTGGCCGAGATAGAGATCGGCGGCAAGGCATCACGGCAAAGCATCGGCGACAGTCTGACCGTCATGGCTTGGAACGTCGAGCGGCTGCGCCATGTCGACGCCATCGCCGCGACGATCGCCGGCCAGGCACCCGACGTGGTTTTGCTGTCCGAAGTCGACAAGGGCATGGCGCGCTCCGGCAATAGCCATCTCTTGAGCCGGCTTGCCGACGACCTCGGCCATACCTTCGCCTACGGCGTCGAGTTCCTGGAACTGGGCACCGGCAACGAGACCGAACAGGCGGCAAACGCAAAGGCCGAGAACGCGGAAGGCTTCCACGGCAACGCCGTGACCAGCGCCGTTCCGCTGCTTCGTCCGTTCCTCATTCGCTTCGACGCCGCCGGCGCCT
>JAEKLU010000297.1 GCA_019509685.1 Mesorhizobium sp.
ATGAAGGTCAGGCCAACCTGGCTCTTCTTCACGTCGACGGTCTTCGAGGTCACGAACTGCGCATAAAGCCAGGCGGCCTTCGCGCGGTCGGTCGGTGTCGACTTCATCAGCGTCCACGAACCCACGTCCTGGTAGCCGAGTTTCATGCCGTCCTTCCAGTAGGAGCCGTGCGGAGACGGCGCCATGCGCCATTTCGGCGTACCGTCATCGTTCATCACCGGAAGGCCCGGCTTGACCATGTCGGCGGTGAACGCGGTGTACCAGAAGATCTGCTGGGCAACATTGCCTTGCGACGGCACAGGGCCGGATTCGGAGAAGGTCATGCCCTGGGCTTCCGGTGGCGCATAGGCTTTCAGCCAATCAAGATACTTCTGGATGGCATAGACCGACGCTGGTCCGTTGGTGTCGCCACCGCGCGCGGTGCACGAACCGACAGGCCGCGAATTCGCATCGACCTTGATGCCCCATTCATCGACCGGCACGCCGTTCGGCAGGCCCTTGTCGCCGTTGCCGGCCATCGACAGCCACGCGTCGGTGAACCGCCAGCCGAGCGACGGATCCTTCTTGCCGTAGTCCATGTGGCCATAGACCTTCTTGCCGTTGACGTCGCGGCCCGTGAAGAACTCGGCGATGTCCTCATAGGCCGACCAGTTGACCGGCACGCCGAGATCGTAGCCGTACTTGGCCTTGAAGTCGGCCTTGTTCTTCTCGTCGTTGAACCAGTCGTAACGGAACCAGTAGAGGTTCGCGAACTGCTGGTCGGGAAGCTGGTAGAGCTTCTTGTCCGGAGCGGTGGTGAACTTGGTGCCGATGAAGTCGTCGACATCGAGCATTGGATCGGTAACGTCCTTGCCTTCGCCCGCCATCCAGTCGGTCAGGTTGCGCACCTGCTGGTAGCGCCAGTGCGTGCCGATCAGATCGGAATCGTTGACCCAGCCGTCGTAGATGTTCTGGCCGGTCTGCATCTGGGTCTGGATCTTTTCGACGACGTCGCCTTCCTGGATGACGTCATGCGTGACCTTGATGCCGGTGATGGCGGTAAAGGCTGGTGCCAGCACCTCTGACTCATACTTGTGGGTCGTCAGGGTTTCCGAGACCACCTTGATGTCCATGCCGGCGAAGGGCTTGGCCGCGTCGATAAACCACTGCATTTGCTTTTCCTGGTCGGCGCGGGAAAGCGTCGACACGCCGCCTATCTCCTTGTCCAGAAAGGCTTTTGCCTCGTCCATGCCGGCATAGGCGTGGCCCGCTCCAAGCAACAGGACCAGCGCGGTCGTCGATGTGAGAAATTGCCGTCGCATTGTTGTCTCCTCCATTTAAGTTGCAAGTTCTGTCCGGTGCGGCCGCCTTCCACGCGGCCGCACCGGCATTCCCCCTCTATACGTACCGGAACACGCCGATGGCGTAGACCACGGAGAGAGCGAGAGCCCACCAGAGGCTCGGTCCGACAAGACCCAGCCAAGCGAGATGGATAAAAGCGCTGCCGAGCAGCGATAGGAACAGGCGGTCGCCGCGCGTTGTCTCGAAGCGCAGCACGCCGACGCGCGGATTGCCGCCCGGCGAGGCGTATTCCCAGGCGCCCATGCCGACCAGAAGCAGCGCGATGACGATGAAGAACGCCGCCGTCGGCCACGTCCACGCCATCCAGGAGAAGTCGAGGTTCATGGTCACACCCTCCCCAGGGCTGAGCCCTTGAAGATGGTGTTGCGGACGAACTCTTGTGTTCGTTTCATCACACCCTCCCCAGGGCGAAGCCCTTGGCGATGTAGTTGCGGACGAACCAGATGACCAAAGCGCCGGGGATCAGCGTCAGCACGCCGGCGGCGGCAAGCAGGCCCCAGTCCATGCCGGATGCCGAGACCGTGCGGGTCATGGTGGCGGCGATCGGCTTGGCGTCGGTCGTGGTCAGCGTACGGGCGATCAGCAGTTCCACCCATGAAAACATGAAGCAGAAGAAGCAGGCGACGCCGATGCCGCTGGCGATCAGCGGCATGAAGATCTTCAGGAAGAAGCGCGGGAACGAATAGCCGTCGATATAGGCGGTCTCGTCGATCTCCTTCGGCACGCCCGACATGAAGCCTTCGAGGATCCACACCGCCAGCGGCACGTTGAACAGGCAGTGGGCGAGCGCCACCGCAATGTGTGTATCGATCAGGCCGAAGGCCGAGTAGAGCTGGAAGAACGGCAGCGCGAACACCGCCGGCGGCGCCATGCGGTTTGTCAAAAGCCAGAAGAACAGGTGCTTGTCGCCAAGGAAGCGGTAGCGCGAAAAGGCATAAGCCGCCGGCAGCGCCACGGACACCGAAATCACCATGTTCATGACCACATAGGTGATCGAATTGATATAGCCGGAATACCAGACCTTCTCGGTGAAGATGGTGACATAGTTGGCGATCGTCGGTGCATGCGGGTAGAGCGTCAGCGAATTGACGATTTCGGCATTGGTCTTGAAGCTCATGTTGATGAGCCAGTAGATCGGCAGCAAAAGCACGAAGATGTAGAGCGTCGGCACGACCCACCACCAGCGCGATTCCTCGCCCCGGCGGCGCATCAGCTTCGCCACCTCGTCCTGCGACAGCGTGCTGCCGACCTCGGTGACCGCGGTTTCGCTCACCCGTGTCGTGTCGTTGGCGCTCGTCATCTGTCAGCGCTCCGCGTCGTAGTTGGTCATCACGGTGTAGAACACCCACGACAACAACAGGATGATGAGGAAGTAGACCAGCGACATTGCGGCCGCCGGACCAAGGTCAAACTGGCCGAGCGCCGTTTTAACCAGGTCGATCGACAGGAACGTCGTCGAATTGCCGGGCCCGCCGCCGGTGACGACGAAGGGCTCGGTGTAGATCATGAATGAGTCCATGAAGCGCAACAGCACGGCAATCAGCAGCACGCGCTGCATCTTCGGCAGCTGGATATACCGGAACACCGCCCAGCGCGATGCGCCGTCGATCTTGGCCGCCTGGTAGAAGGCGTCCGGGATCGAAACCAGACCGGCATAGCAGAGCAGCACGACGAGGCTGGTCCAGTGCCAGACGTCCATGACGATGATCGTCACCCAGGCGTCGAACGGATCCTGGACGTAATTGTAGTCGATACCGATCGCGTTGAGATAATAGCCCAAGAGCCCGATGTCGTTGCGGCCGAACACCTGCCAGATGGTGCCGACGACGTTCCACGGGATCAGCAGCGGCAGCGACATCAGCACCAGGCAGACCGGCACGCCCCAGCCCTTTTTTGGCATGTTGAGCGCAATGAAGACGCCAAGCGGCACCTCGATTGCCAGGATGATGAAGGAAAAGATCAGGTTGCGGACCATCGCTTCCCAGAAGCGGTTGGACGCCAACAGCTCCTCGAACCATTCAGTGCCGGCCCAGGTGAAGACATTGTTGCCGAACGTGTCCTGCACCGAATAGTTGACGACCGTCATCAGCGGGATGACGGCGGTGAAGGCAACCAGCACCAGCACCGGCAACACTAGGAACCAGGCCTTGTTGT
>JAEKLU010000298.1 GCA_019509685.1 Mesorhizobium sp.
TATCGCCGCCGGCATCGCCGCTCCCGATGCGATCGCGCCCACCAGCACGACCATGGATGGCAGCGCCCACACCGTTCCGGTCATGAAAGCGGCCTGTGTCGCTGTGACCCCGGCGTCTTTCGCCAGTGCGGCAAAGCCAACGAACGAGCTGATGAGGATCAGGCCAGGCAGGGAAAAGGCCGCGCGAACACCACGCAGGAACCAAGTGGAACGAGGCGCTGTGGCGTCCGAGGTCCAAGTCGACATGTGCCGGCAATAGCATGCGCCGCCATTGGATGCGACCGCACCGAAAGCCGCGTATCGTCTTTCCATTGATCCAGGAGAATCTGTTGGCAGTCGGCCCCTGGTTTGGTCGCTAACGCGATGTTGGAGGACGCTGGCTACGGGCAGCGACAGTCCTTGGCCGAAAGCGCCGGCAAGATCCGAGCTGAGCCCAACCCTTCAGCTAACCGGCAGTTGCGCCAGGATCCGGAACGCCGACGGCTCCGGTGCGCTAGTGAGACGCTGCCTGATCGCTTCGGTGCTGGCTTGCGGCGTTAGCAGCGACGTATCGACCTCCAGGTCGTAGATGCCGGGCTTGTGCACCTCCTCCTGCCACAACCGCACCTGCCGGGGAATCGGATCCTGGGCCGACGCAATCACATAGGCGCCTTCGGCGGAAGCGGCGCGCCTTTGCAGGATAATTTCGATCGGGCAGCGGACGCCGACAAAAAGAACCGGCAGGCCAGCCAGGCGCCGCGCGCATTGAGGCAGGATGTTCAGCGGCGTGGAATACGCATCGTGGTGGCCGAGATCAGCGACGACATTCAGACCGAGCCGGCTGTGCGCCGCGATCGAGTCGTAAAGCGCGGCATAGAGACTCGGCACAAAGGCCTCCAGATCAGGGCGCTCGCCTCCGGGACGCAGGCCGAGCCCTGGCTGCAGCCCAGGAGGTGTGGCGCATGCATAGGTGTCGACGCCAAGATTCACCCAGACGCCGTCGAATGTTTCCTGAATAGCGGCGGCGATGCTCGACTTTCCCGAGCGCGGGGCGCCGTTGAGGACGATGATCTGGCCGGGTTTCACGCGCTCTCCCTGCAACAAAAAGGCCCCGTCGCCGGGGCCTTTCTCCATTCAAAGGAAGAGCTTTTAGCCCTTGCGCGGCAATTGCGGCACCAGGCTGCGCTTGCCGCCATCCTTGCCCTTCGGCTCCGGCTTGCCCTTCGGCTCCGGCTTCTGCGCCACGGCCTTCTTGGCGACCGGCTTCTTGGTCACCGCCTTCTTCGACTGGGGCGCGTCTTCCGGGTCTTCCTGCTTGGGCTGCACCGGCGCTTCGTCGGCCAGCGATTCGAGCTTCAGGCCGGTCTCGCCGGTTTCCTTCTTCTCGACGGTGACGCGCACCGTGCCGCCCTTCTTGAGCTTGCCGAACAGCACCTCGTCGGCCAACGGCTTCTTGATGTGCTCCTGGATCACCCGGCCGAGCGGCCGCGCACCCATGCGCTCATCATAGCCCTTGTCGGCGAGCCAAGCGATCGCCTCCGGCGACAGGTCGAAGGTGACGCCACGCTCGGAAAGCTGCGCCTCCAGCTGCATGACGAACTTCTGCACCACCTGATGGATGACCGGCACCGGCAGCGAGCCGAACGGGATGATCGCATCGAGACGGTTGCGGAACTCCGGCGTGAACAGCCGGTTGATCGCCTCGACATCGTCGCCTTCGCGCTTGGTCGAGCCGAAGCCGATTGCCGCGCGCTGCGCATCCGACGCACCCGCATTGGTGGTCATGATCAGGATGACGTTGCGGAAGTCGATCTGCTTGCCGTTATGGTCGGTCAGCTTGCCGTGGTCCATCACCTGCAACAGGATGTTGAACAGGTCCGGATGCGCCTTCTCGACCTCGTCGAGCAGGAGCACGCAATGCGGATGCTGGTCGACGCCGTCGGTGAGCAGGCCGCCCTGGTCGAAGCCGACATAGCCGGGAGGCGCGCCGATCAGCCGCGAGACGGTGTGGCGTTCCATATATTCCGACATGTCGAAGCGGATCAGCTCGACGCCGAGCGAAGCAGCAAGCTGCTTGGCGACTTCGGTCTTGCCGACGCCGGTCGGACCCGAGAACAGATACGAGCCGATCGGCTTTTCCGGTTCACGCAGGCCGGCGCGTGCCAGCTTGATCGCCGAGGTCAGCGCGGTGATGGCGGTATCCTGGCCGTAGACGACGCGCTTCAGCTCGATATCGAGACCCTGCAGCACCTTCTCGTCGTCGGCCGAAACCGTCTTCGGCGGGATGCGCGCCATGGTGGCGATCGTCGCCTCGATCTCCTTGATGCCGATCGTCTTCTTGCGCTTGCCCTCCGGCACCAGCATCTGCGAGGCGCCGGTCTCGTCGATCACGTCGATCGCCTTGTCCGGCAGCTTGCGATCGTTGATGTAGCGTGCCGACAGTTCCACCGAGGCCTTGATCGCCTCGCTGGTGAACTTCACCTTGTGGAATTCCTCATAATAAGGCTTCAGGCCCTTCATGATCTCGATGGCGTCCTCGATGGTCGGCTCGTTGACGTCGATCTTCTGGAAGCGCCGCACCAGCGCGCGGTCCTTCTCGAAGAACTGGCGGAACTCCTTGTAGGTGGTCGAGCCGATGCAGCGGATGGCGCCCGAAGACAGCGCCGGCTTCAACAGGTTCGACGCATCCATGGCGCCGCCTGACGTCGCGCCGGCGCCGATCACGGTGTGGATCTCGTCGATGAACAGCACCGCGCCCGGATAATCCTCGAGCTCCTTGACGACCTGCTTCAGCCGCTCCTCGAAGTCGCCGCGATAGCGTGTGCCGGCCAAGAGCGTGCCCATGTCGAGCGCGAAGATGGTGGCGTCCTGCAGCACTTCCGGCACATCGCCTTCGACGATGCGCTTGGCCAGCCCCTCGGCGATCGCGGTCTTGCCGACGCCTGGGTCGCCGACATAGAGCGGGTTGTTCTTGGAGCGGCGGCACAGCACCTGGATGGTGCGGTTGATCTCGCTCTCACGACCGATCAGCGGATCGATCTTGCCGGCCCGCGCCTTGTTGTTGAGGTTGACGCAATAGGCCGTCAGCGCGTCCTGCTGCTTCTTCTTGCCGTTTTCCTCCTGCGGCTCGGCGCCGTTCTGGCCGCCCTGCTCGTCCTCGGCGCCGCGCGGCGTGCGCTGCTCCGAAGCGCCGGGGCGCTTGGCGATGCCGTGCGAGATGTAGTTGACCGCGTCGTAGCGGGTCATCTGCTGTTCCTGCAGGAAATAGGCGGCATGGCTCTCGCGCTCGGCGAAGATGGCGACGAGCACGTTGGCGCCGGATACTTCCTCGCGGCCGGACGACTGCACATGGATCACGGCGCGCTGGATGACGCGCTGGAATCCGGCCGTCGGCTTGGAATCCTCGTCGTAACCGGTGACGAGGTTGTCGAGCTCGGTGTCGATATAAGTCAGAACGGTGTGCTTGAGCTCGTCGAGATCGACGTTGCAGGCGCGCATCACGGCGGCCGCCTCGGT
>JAEKLU010000226.1 GCA_019509685.1 Mesorhizobium sp.
GACCGGGTTCCAGGACTCCGAGGTCACGAAGGAGAAGCCGAAAGTGGAAAGCGCCGGCCACGAGCCGGCAACCAGCGACACGGCGACGCCGCCGAGCAGCACCAGGACCAGTATCGCTGCGGCCTTGGTCAACCCGCTGAAGATCGCATCGGTGAGGGCGAAGCGCCTGACCGTGGCATCGCGCGAACCGCGGCCGGCCGGCATGGCTTCCTGGACAGCACTCATGTCAAGTCTGCTCTTTGGCTCGAGGAGGAAAGGAGCGCCGCGGGTACGGCGCTCCTTCGATGGTCTTACTCGCCAGCGTAGACGGGCTTGCCGTCGGCCTGGATGTCGGCCTTCCACGAGGTCTTGATCAGATCGACAACGCTGTCGGGGATCGACACATAGTCGAGCGCCTTGGCGGTTTCCTTGCCGTCCTTGTAGGCCCAGGCGAAGAACTTGAGTGCCTCGCCGGTGGCGGCGGCGTCATCCGGGGTCTTATGGATCAGCACCCAGGTCGAGGCGGCGATCGGCCAGGTGGTGTCGCCGGGCTCGTTGGTGATGATGACGTTGAAGTTCTTGGCATTCTTGAAATCGGCATTCGAAGCAGCCGCGCCAAACGACTCGAGCGACGGCTCGACCACCTTGCCGGCGGCATTCACCAGCTTGGAGTAGGAAAGGCTGTTCTGCTTGGCGTAGGCGTATTCGACGTAGCCGATGCCGCCGTCGGTCTGCTTGACGGTGTTGGCGACGCCTTCCGAACCCTTGGCGCCGACGCCCGTGGGCCATTCGACGGCGGTGTCCGAACCGACCTTGTCCTTCCAGTCGGGCGAGAGCTTCACCAGATAGTTGGTGAAGTTGAAGGTGGTGCCCGAGCCATCCGAACGGTGGACGACGGCAATCGCGGTCGACGGCAGGGTGAGGTTCGGGTTCAGCGCCTTGATCGCGGCGTCATCCCAGGTGGTGATGGCGCCGAGATAGATCTGGGCCAGCGTCTTGCCGTCGAGCACGAGTTCGCCCGGCTTCACGCCCTGGAGGTTGACGATCGGCACGATGCCGCCCATCACCATCGGGAACTGCACGAGGCCGTTCTTTTCGAGGTCGGCGTCGGACATCGGCTTGTCGGTGGCGCCGAAGGTCACGGTCTTGGCGATGACCTGCTTGATGCCGCCGCCGGAGCCGATCGACTGATAGTTGAGGCCGGTGCCGGTGTCCTTCTTGTAGGTGTCGGCCCATTTGGCGAACACCGGATAGATGAAGGTCGAGCCGGCGCCGGAAAGATCAGCGGCCATGGCCGCGGTGAGCGTAACGGTGGATGCCGCAGCCATTGCAATCGCAACGGCCGCCGAGCGGATGAAATGTCTCATATGGCCTGCTCCTGTTCGGAAGATGGTCTCTCGGCACCATTTCTGTCGGCGCCCGGGAGGGGCATAGCCTTCGATTATAACAGTCGCATGACAGTTTCATGTCAGCCCGGTAACGGCTGGACAGGCCTGTCCGAACAAGCCTTTCGCGGCCTTTGGCGGGCGGCGGGAGTTTGTCGCCGGAATCAGCGACTTGTCTGACTTTTGGGCCAAAATTTATCCCGGCGGCCTGGTTGCGGCCGCCGGGAAATAAAATCCGGACGAGAGTGCGTTGCCTGAATGCCAGAGCGGATCATGGCATGGCCATCGCCGAAAACAGGTCCGTTGGGGTAGATTTGACGCTGTTTCTTGTTTGGCGGTCGCTGCCCCCGCCCGTAACCGAAGGGCGGAATCAATTACGACCATTGTCCGGACTTGGCGCATGTTTTGATATGGTGCGATCGCACCATACGTATACGTCAACGTCGAGTGCAACGCCGACCTTTGAAAAGCATCCTGTCAGCCGGCGTTGCGCCGGATTTCGGCGTCCGTGCCCAGCCAGCGCTCGAGCTTTTCGAGCAGTGCCCGCGGGCTGATCGGCTTCGGCAGGTAATCGTCCATGCCGGCCTCGATACAGCGTTCGCGGTCGCCTTTCAGCGCATGCGCGGTGACGCCGACGATCGGCACATGGGTGCCCATCTCCTCTTCCAGCCGGCGAATGGCGCCCGTCGCCTCCAATCCGTTCATTTCCGGCATCGACACATCCATCAGGATCATGCGCGGATTGAGCTTGCCGAAGGCATCGAGCGCCTTGCGGCCATTGCCGACGATTTCGAAGCGGTAGCCGGTCTCGCCGAGGATCTGGGTGAACACCAGCTGGTTCACTTCATTGTCCTCGGCAACGAGGATGTCGAGCCCGCGCTCGTCACCGGCCGGCCTTGGGCGCGCGCGCGCCGGCGGCGGCTGCAGCATGGCGCGATCCGAGACTGAGGACCGGACGGCCGGCGCCGCTACGCCGGCATCGGCGCTGACGGTCACCGGCGGCTGAACCGCCGCGCTGTGACGGTGGCGCTGGATGGTGGCGACCAGCGTCTCGAGCAGGATGGAGGAGCGCGCCGGCTTGATCAGTTGCGCGTCGATGCCGAGGTCGCGATAGCCGGTGTTGGAGAGCGACTGGTCGACCGACGTCAGCATGATGATCGGGGTATGCGCCAGGCCCGCCGTGTTGCGCACGATGCGCGCCATCTCGGCCCCGGTCATGCCGGGCATCTGATAGTCGAGCACCACACAATCGACCGGCACGCCATAGGCGGCGGCGGCAATCAGCACCTTCAACCCTTCGGCGCCGCTTTCGGCCGCGCAGGAATCGAACGTCCACGACGCCATCTGCTCGCTCAGGATCGACCGGTTGACCGCATTGTCGTCGACGATCAGCACACGCGCGCCGGTGACGTCGACCGGCATGATGCGCTGTCCGCCCTGTTCGGCCTTGGGCAGCGTCACGCTGAACCAGAAGGTAGAGCCTTTGCCCTCGGCGCTGTCGACACCGATCTCGCCCTTCATCAGCTCGACCAGCCGCGAGGTGATGGCCAGGCCGAGCCCGGTGCCTTCGTGGCGTCTTGTCGAAGAGGTGTCGACCTGGCTGAACTTCTCGAACACCAGCTTCAGCTTCTCTTCCGCAATGCCGATGCCTGTGTCGGTCACCGAAATGGTGAGCCTTGTGCCCGCGGGGACCCGCTCGCCGGTGACGTCGACCAGCACGTGGCCTTCATCGGTGAATTTCACCGCATTGCCGAGCAGGTTGGTGACGATCTGCCTTATGCGGCCGACGTCGCCGACGAACTGGCCGTCGAGCCCCGGCTGCACGCGCACGATGAGCTCGAGATCCTTTTCCTTGGCGCGCGTCGACACCAGGGTCGCCACGTCCTCGATCGCCTCGGCCAGGTTGAAGGGGGCCGGGTCGAGCACGAGCTGACCGGCGTCGATCTTGGAGAAGTCGAGGATGTCGTTGATGATGGTGAGCAGCGCGTTGCCCGACTTCACGATGATGTCGGTGAACGTCTTCTGCTTCGGGTCGAGCTCGGATTTGGCGAGCAGTTCGGCCATCCCAAGAACCCCGTTCATCGGCGTGCGGATCTCGTGGCTCATATTGGCCAGGAATTCCGACTTGGCCCGATCGGCAAGAACGGCGCGCTGGCGCGCCTCGGAAAGCTCGGCCTCGCGCTGCTTGAGCTCGGTGATGTCGGTGGTCGAGCCGATCAGATAGAGCGAGCCATCGGAGGCGATCATCGCGCCCTTGCGCGCGAACTGGTGCCGCACGCTGCCGTCGGGCATCGTCACGGTCTCCTCGATCTCCTGCGTCTCGCCGGTGCGCAGCACGGCAAGGTCACCGGCGACAAAGGCTTCGCCGTCGGCGCCGAAGATCTCGACATCGGTCTTGCCGACCGCCTCTTCCTTGCTGAAGCCGGTGAGGTCGCACCAGCCCTTGTTGACGTAGAATTGCCTGAGATCCGAGCGTTTGGCGTAGATCGACACCGGCACGTTGTCGATGAGGCTGCGAAACACCTCGTTCTCGCTCATGCTTACCTTGAGCGCCTGCTCGCGCGCCTTTACCTCGGTAATGTCGGTGCTGGAGCCGACCAGATGGACCGAGCCGTCGATGGCCACCAGCCGGCTTTTGCGCGTCATCAATTGCCGCACCGTGCCGTCGCGGCTGGTGACGGCCTCCTCGACCTCGCGCCCGGCGCCGGTCGCCACCACCTCGGTGTCGTCGCTGCTGAAGCCGTCGGCCTCGTCGGTGGCGAACAGCTCGCGATCCGTCTTGCCGATGACATCTTCCTTGGCAATGCCGGTCAGCGTGGACCAGGCCTTATTGACGAATTCGATGGTGAGGTCGTCGGCCTTGATGAACGCGGCCACCGGCAGTTCGTCCATGACGTGGCGATAGAGGTCGATCTGGCGCATCGAATCGCGCAGCGCCTTCTCGCGCGCCTTGATGCCGGTGATGTCGACACGCACGCCGATGAACGTGCCGTCGCTGGTGCGCATGTCATAGACCTGGTGCCAGCTGCCGTCGGGGTTGACCCGCTCATAGGACGAGTTGGGCAGACGGTAGCGTTCCAGCATGGCATCGAGCCAGCGTTCGGTATCGGCGCCGTACAGCTTGTCGATTCGGGGGTCGCCGCTCGACCGGAAGTAGCCCACGGAATGGCCTAGAGCGAGCGCCTCGCGGAAGCTGCAGCCCGGCTGCCAGGCTGGCTTCAGCGCAGGCAGCGTGTCCTGCAGCTTGCGGTTGGCGAAGAGGAACTTGTCGTCGCGGTCGTAGATGATGACGCCCGCCGGCAGCGACTCCAACACGGTGGCGAGGTTCTTGCGCGCGTCCTCCGCCTCCATCTCGCGCTGTTTCATGTCGGTGATGTCGACATAGGAGATCAGTCGCTTGCCGTCGGCAAGCGACGCCAGCGAGGCGATAAGCGTGCGGCCGTCACTGCGCGGCAGCTGCCTGGAATCGGCTGTGCCGGCGCGAATTTCGGTCTCGCGCTGGGCGATGTGCCGTTGCCATGTCGCATCGTCGACGCCGTAGGGATCGGCGCCGCGGCTGGCCTCCATCAGCTCACGGAACGAGCAACCCACCGCGGCGCGGCGCGGATCGATGCTCCAGAAATCATAGAAGGCGCGGTTGACAACCTCGGTCCGCAGATCGGCATCGAGAACGATGACGCCGATCGGCATCGAATCGACCATCATCCGAAGATTGCCGAGCGCTTCGGAAGTCCCGTCCGTATCCGCCATCCCTACCCCCAACGCCGAACCGCGCGGGGTTCGTCGGCGGAATGTGCCCGACAAGCATTAATGATCCGCTAACCTTAACGATTTGCAACCACGCGCAGCCGGTGCCGTTGAATGCAATTCCGGTCCTGGCACCGGCTGCGGTAATCCGTCCGTTGGCGATCGGGATATCAGGTACTATAAGACCTATTGGGGGTTGCTGATGTTTGGTCGAATCGCTGCTTTTGTCCTGTGCCCGGCGCTGCTTGCAGCGGCGGGCTGCGTGCGCAGCGACGACGGCACGGTGATCGTGCCCAGTCGCATGGACGTCAGGCGTGTGTGGGACAAAACTCCACCGGGAACGGCGTCCTCCCGGCAACTGGAATCGGAAGTCTTTCCCCCACCGCCGCATATGCCGCCTGGACCAGCGGCTCGCAGGTATTCCCGGCCGGCAACGCCGTCGATGGCCTCGCAACTGTCCGGGGATCCGTCCGAACCGGAAAAGTCGCTTGCCTGCCACAATGTCGGCGAACAGGGCCGGCGTTTCCGCGTCGTGTGCGACTGATCGCCCTTAGGCGGTAAAGCCCGCGTGATCGGCCGCTGATCATGAAACCTTTAGCCTATTCCCGGCGTTGTTGAGGCTGACGTAATCAGCGCAGTGCAAAGGGGAGACTGAAGATGTCCATTCACTTCACCGTCTCTGGCCTGACCAGGAACCTGATCCATTCGCTTGGGCTGGACCACGACTGGGCGCCGAGGCATTTGACACCCGAACAAAACCTGCTGCTCGAGTGCTATCTGGCCGGACAAATCCCGGAATCGGCGTGGAGCGACTATGTGTTCGAGATGCCGGAACTGGGAAAACATCTCAGCGCACGGCGCGGCCGCGCCGTGACGTGAACGAGGCGTCGGTTGCTCGTTATGTCTTCGGCGAATTGAACTGCAAGGTAAAGACGGTGCCCGCAACGCCCTGCGCCAGGGAAGGCGAAAAGCTGACCGGCAGGCAGTCGTTTAGCGCTTTGGTGGCCGCATCGACATAGGCCTTGCGCGCCTTGTCGTCACCCGTGACATGGATAGCGGTAGCTTTCGGAGGCCCGATCAGCGTGCCGTCGCGCTTGAAGCTGAAGCTCAGCGTCACCGACGATTTGTCGGAATTGGCCGGCGGTGTCCAGCAGGTCTGCAGGGCGGCGCCGACCTCGTTCATGGTGTTGAGCGTTGCCGCTCCGGCGGGAAAGGACATCGTCAGCACGGCTGCTGCGATCGCCGGGAATTTCATTGCTTTCGTCATCGCGTCCTCGTCGCTTTTCTCCCCGTCGACCAAAAACAATGGTACGACCGCCGACGCGTATGACAATAGCATTTCAGTCGGTTCGACGTCGGCGAAATTCATACTGTCGTGATTGCCGCGCGATGGCTGAAAGCGCGTCGCGTTAAAACGGATTCAGGCGCTTTAATCTTTGTTGGATGCATGTCGTTCTCGCAAAACCGCTGTGCGCTTTTGGGCGACATGCATTGGAAAAGCAAAAGGCCGGCACGGAGCCGACCTTTCCCTTGCCTCGTCATGGCGCCAGTACATCCGTGGTCGCGGCGAGGACTGGGACCAGTAGACAGGGCTTGGGTAAACGAATCCCTAACGGCGGCTTCTCAGGCTTTGGCTTGCGACCTCACATACGCGATGTAGCCGCGCACATCGCCGGCCGGCTCGGCGTAGGCCTTGCCGAGTTTCTTCTCGATCGCCGCCACATACTCCTTCGCCCATTTGGGCAGCGGGTAGTCGATGACGGCCAGGAATTCGAGTGTCGACGCCAGGCGTATGTCGGCGATCGACGGATGCTTGCCGCCGATGAACGGCTTGCCATCCCTGAAGAAGGAGTGGAACACCTCCAGCGGCTCGGCGATCGCCGCCATGGCTGCCTTCTGGGCTTCCGACTTCTTGTCCGGATGGGCGTCGCTGTGGCCGACCTCGCCGGCATAATGCGGAAAGCCGAGCGCCGGATAGGTGGCTCGAGCGACATAGGGGTAGAGCGTGCCGATCAAGTAGAACATGGCGCTGTCGACCATCGCCCGCTTGGCCGGCGCCTTGGGATAGAATTTTTCCAGCCCGTGCTTGTTGGCGAGATACTGCATGATGGCGCAGCTTTCCCACAGCACGCCGCGCGGCAGCCCCTTGTCTTCGATCATCGGCGTCAGATGCGCGGGGTTGCGCGCCATATATTCGGGCGAACGCGTGCTTCCCCAGGCGTCGGTCTCGGCGGCGTCGAAGCCGGCCGCGCGGGCAAACACGCGAACGGTCATGTTGTTGACGCTGGGCTTCAGCATGCTGAGCTTCAGCGCCGGCTTTTTCGTGGCCTTGGCCTTCGGCGCCGGCTTTTTGGCAGCGGGCTTTGCCGCGGCTTTCGCGGCTGGCTTTGCGGCAGCTTTCGGCATTGCCTTGGCCGCGGGTTTCTTTGCGCTCTTCACTGTCTTTGCCATTGTCGTCCTCCCCTTTTTGTTGCCGTCAGTAAGGATTCTTCGGCGCCCTGCTCTGCGACAATGTCTCGCGTGAACGCTCGACCAGCGTCTGGATCGCGTCGGCAAGGTGCGCTTCGGCGATGTTGTAATCGCCGCGCGCCACACGGATCTTGTGCGCTTCCATCAAGACATCGGCATGCGTAAAGCCGGCGGGCGGCTCGAAACGATACGAAGCGAGCTCGATCAGCAGCCCGAGCGGGTCCTCGAAATAGATCGAATCCATGAAGCCGCGATCCTTGACGCCGCTATGCTTGATGCCGCGCTCGTCGAGCCGGGCGACAGCCTGCAGGAAGGTCACCCGCGACACCGAGAATGCGATGTGATGCACGCAGCCCGTATCGGTCGGCGTGCGCCGCTTGACCGCGTCACGGCTCTCATCGGTGAAGACGGTGATCAGCCTTCCGTCACCCGGATCGAAATAGAGATGGCTTTCGCTCGCCTTGTCGAGATTGGGCTGCTCGAAGATGAACGGCATGCCGAGCACGCCTTCCCAGAAATCGATGGAGGTCTGGCGCCCCGCGCCGACCAGCGTGATGTGATGGACGCCCTGCGACTGCAGTTTCTGCATCGATCTCTCCTCGCCGACCCCTCGCCATCTCGGGCGAGCCTGGATGCTGCCACGTCATGCCATCGCCCCACGTCATGTGCGCGGCGGATGTGCATCCCTGGCGGCTTTTTCCAATCTGTTCCCCAGCGTTCTCAGCGCCGTAGCGAGCCCTTTGGAAGGCTTCGTACCAGGATGTTAGTGCAATTGGCAGCGACGCGCCAGAAGCGACGCCGGTACAAGGCTGTGAAAGATCGGTGGGCGTTTAAGGCTTAAGCTGTCTGCTACGCAACAGCTCTAAACTCGGCGTCGGCCATCGTGCCCAGGCCCGCGCATTCGGCGCACGCCATGGTCTGTCCTGGGCAACCGGCCCGGTGTGTTCCTTGCGGGCAGCAATGGCCTTTTGACGCACACCACCTGGAGCAATCGAAAACTTTCCCGCTGCCGTGGCAGTGCGGGCACGTCATTTTCACTGAGGTCATTATCTACTCTACCCGACCCAAATCCGCGTTGCCGCAGATGCTATCCCCGCACCGCAAGTAACAGAGATTGCTACGCTTTCAAGCGTGGCGGCCTGACTTAAATTGGGTGTATCGGGGTACACGGATCTGCAGGGTTTTCGCCGATGCCGCCGCCGCTCGCAATCAAACGCAATCCACACGGCGGCTGCCTGAAAATTGCCGATAATGTGGGAGGAGCCGCTGCTTGGTACGCCCAAGGGGAATCGAACCCCTGTTCCCGCCGTGAGAGGGCGGTGTCCTGACCGCTAGACGATGGGCGCGCTCAAGAAGGCGCTACATAGGCTGGCGGCCGGCAAAAAGCAACGGGGTTTTGGACGCCGCGCCGACTTTGCCGAAGGCATGTCCTCAAGCCTGCCGTTTAGGCTCGATCAGGTCCCAGAGATTGCCGTAGAGATCGGCGAACACCGCCACCGTGCCATAGGGCTCATGGCGTAGCGCTTCGCGAAATTCGATGCCGTTCGCCAGCATCGCCTGATGGTCGCGGGCAAAATCGTCGGTTTCGAGGAAGAGGAACACGCGGCCGCCGGCCTGATTGCCGATGCGGCTTGCCTGCTCTTCGCCGGAAGCTTCGGCCAGAAGCAGCCGCGCGCCCTGCCCTGCCGCCGGCGTGACCGTGACCCAGCGCTTGCCGCCGCCGAGGTCGACGTCGTCGGTCAGCACAAAGCCGAGACGACAGACATACCAGGCAATCGCCTCGTCATAGTTGCCGACGACGAGCGCGACGGTGGCAACGCTGCGATGCCCGGCAAAGCCGCTCATTTGTTGCGTGCTCATTTGTTGCGGATTGGGAACTGCCCGATCACGCGGCGTTCGGCGATGTCGTAGAGGAAGATGGCGCGGCTGCCGTCGGCGAGCTCGGCGTCGATCGACAGGCGATTGCCGGAGAGCGACTGGCTGATCACCTTGGCGCCGACCGGCAGCACGATATCGCCGCTCAAGGCAACGCCGGCCGGCACCTGTAGGTCGGCGACCGGCGCGGATGCCGTGCCCGGCAACCTGTTCATTTTGTAGACAAGCGCCGCGATCACCACCATAACCGCGAGAAACAGAATGCCGAGATTGATCATCATGAAGCGGACGAGCTTCCGGCGCACATTTTCGGCAGCCGGGTCCAGCGGCTTTTCCTCTTCTTCTTCGGCGACGGGCCGGGCCATGGCTAAACAATCCGCAACGGGTTTCGATGAGCGCTCATAACGAAGAGACCCCGATATTGATAGAGGACGAATTGGCGGACGAGGAATCGACCGCCAGCGAAGCCACCGTGCTGGAAACCGGCGCGGACGCGGCCGGCCAACGCCTCGACCAATGGCTTGCCGCCAAGCTCGGGCCGGAGCTCTCACGCAGCCGCGTCCAGGCGCTGATCAAACAAGGCGCCGTCTCCATCGCCGGCAAGGCGGTGCTGGAGGCCAAGCGCAAGCTGGCGGCCGGCGAACGCGTCTCGGTCGTCGTTCCCGCGCCGGAGCCTGCCGAACCGCAGGGCGAGAACATCCCGCTCGACATCCTCTATGAGGACGACGAGCTGATCGTCATCAACAAGCCGGCCGGGCTGGTCGTGCACCCCGGCGCCGGCAACTGGACCGGCACGTTGGTCAACGCGCTGATCCACCATTGCGGCGACAGCCTCTCCGGCATCGGCGGCGTCAGGCGTCCCGGCATCGTCCATCGGCTCGACAAGGAAACCAGCGGCGTCATGGTGGTGGCCAAGACCGACCGCGCCCACAAGACGCTGTCGGAAGCCTTCGCCGACCACGGCCGCACCGGCGATCTCGAGCGCGCCTATCTGGCGCTGGTCTGGGGCATTCCGACCCGCCCGACCGGCACCATCGAAACGTCGCTTGGCCGCGCCGCCGACCGTGTGCGCCGCGCCGTCGTCCCCGAGGGGCGCGACGATGCCCGCCATGCCATCACGCATTTCACGGTCGTCGAGCGCTTCGGCGAGGCGCAGAGAGAATTCGCCACCGCCAGCCTGGTCGAATGCCGGCTGGAAACCGGCCGAACCCACCAGATCCGCGTCCACATGGCCCATATCGGCCATCCTGTCATCGGTGACCCGGATTACGGCCTTGCCTTCCGCACCAAGGCCAACCGGCTGCCGGAACCCTTGAAGAGCCTGACAAATGCATTTCCCAGGCAGGCCCTGCATGCCTGGCTCCTTGAATTCCGGCACCCGACCACCCATCTAACGATGAGGTTCGAGGCGCCGATACCAAGGGACATGGAGGAAATCGTCGGCGGCTTCCGCAAGCTCTGAAAAGACCTGCCATCAAGACGCTTCAAACCAGCCTTCAAAAAACCTGACTGGCGTTGTTCACTTACGAGTGACACACTGTTTCGTGTTGAACAATCGCCTGTCTTTTCTGGTTTTGTTCCTATATATACCGGTTGTCGCGGATGAGCCTTTGGCATCCGCAATACATGTCCGCCGCGTTCAGGGGGCATGCATCACTCCAATAGAGAGGGGGCGCTATCATGGCCCAATCATTACCCAGTATCGTTTCCGGTGAAGGCGGTCTCAGCCGTTACCTGGAAGAAATCCGTCGCTTTCCGATGCTTCAGCCGCAGGAAGAGTATATGCTCGCCAAGCGTTATGCCGAGCATGAAGACACCACGGCTGCGCACAAGCTCGTCACCAGCCATTTGCGGCTCGTCGCCAAGATCGCCATGGGCTATCGCGGCTACGGCTTGCCGATCGGCGAAGTGATCTCGGAAGGCAATGTCGGCCTCATGCAGGCCGTCAAGAAATTCGAACCCGAGCGTGGCTTCCGCCTCGCCACCTACGCCATGTGGTGGATCAAGGCCTCGATCCAGGAGTACATCCTGCGCTCGTGGAGCCTGGTCAAGATGGGTACCACCGCCAACCAGAAGCGCCTGTTCTTCAACCTGCGCAAGGTGAAGGGCAAGATCCAGGCTTTGGATGACGGCGACCTCAAGCCCGACCAGATCGCCGAGATCGCCACCCGCCTGAATGTGTCCGAGGCCGAAGTGGTATCGATGAACCGCCGCCTGTCGGGCGACGCGTCGCTCAACGCCCCGATCCGGGCGAGCGAAGGCGAGTCCGGAGAATGGCAGGATTGGCTGGTCGACGATCACGAAAGCCAGGAAGACATGCTGATCGAGCAGGACGAGCTGGAGAACCGGCGCGGCATGCTGTCGGGCGCGCTCTCGGTGCTCAACGATCGCGAGCGGCGCATCTTCGAGGCCCGTCGCCTCGCCGAAGAGCCGCTGACGCTGGAAGAGCTGTCGGCCGAGTTCGACATCAGCCGCGAGCGCGTGCGGCAGATCGAGGTGCGCGCCTTCGAGAAGGTGCAGGACGCGGTCAAGGCCGCGGCCAGGCGCCAGAACCAGGCGCTGCGCACCATCGACGCGCAACCTGCGGCTTAACAAGCTCGAGGCAGAAAAGAAAAGGCGGCGCTCCGGCGCCGCCTTTTTTGTTTTGTCGTCCGTCGGCGGTTAGCGAAAGTCGGACAACAGCTGATCTCCCCCCTTGAGGGGGAGATGTCCGGCAGGACAGAGGGGGGCGTGACGGATCGCAGCTTGCGATTTTAACTATCCCCAACCTGGAATTGT
>JAEKLU010000227.1 GCA_019509685.1 Mesorhizobium sp.
GCCGGCGAGTAACATCTTCTGGAGGAGCGCCGCGCCCGCGGCGCTCCTTTTTTCCTTCAACTCGAAAGAGCCGAGCTTGACATGAGTGCTGTCCAGGAAGCCTTGCCAGCCATTCGAGGTTCGCGCGACGCCATCGTCAGGCGGCTTGCGCTGACAGACGCGATCTTCCACGCAATGACCCGCGCCGCTGCGATATTGGTGCTGGTGCTGCTCGGCAGCGTCGCGATCTCGCTGTTTGCCGGCTCCTGGCAAGCCCTCTCGACCTTTGGCTTCTCGTTCCTGACCAGCGAAAGCTGGAATCCGGTGACGGAGAAATTCGGCGCGCTGGCACCGATCTACGGCACCATCATCACGTCGGCCATCGCCATCCTGATCGCCGTGCCGCTCGGCATCGGCATCGCCATCTTCCTCACCGAGCTTTGCCCGCGCCCGCTGCGGCGCCCGATCGGCATGGCGGTGGAATTGCTGGCCGGCATTCCCTCGATCATCTACGGCATCTGGGGCCTGTTCGTGCTGGCGCCGTTCCTGCAGACGACGGTGCAGCCCTTTATCATCTGGCTGTTCCACGGCGTTCCCGGCCTCAACAGCCTGTTTGCCGGTCCGCCTTACGGCATCGGCCTGCTGACGTCCTCGCTTATCCTGGCCATCATGGTGCTGCCCTTCATCACCTCGATCACCAAGGACGTGTTCGACACGGTGCCGGCGGTTCTCAAGGAATCGGCCTATGGCATCGGCTGCACGACCTGGGAAGTGACGCGGCACGTGGTCATTCCCTATACCTGCGTCGGCATCATGGGCGGCGTCATGCTGGGCCTCGGCCGCGCGCTCGGCGAAACCATGGCTGTCACCTTCGTCATCGGCAACGCGCACCGCATCAGCGCCTCGCTGTTTGCGCCGGCAACGACCATCTCGGCGACCATCGCCAACGAATTCACCGAAGCTGTCGGCGACCTCTACACCTCCTCGCTGGTGGCGCTCGGCCTTCTCCTCTTCCTCATCACCTTCGTCATCCTTGCCATCGCACGCTACATGCTGCTGCGTATCGATAGCCGCGCGGGAGCCTGATCCATGTCGACAGCCTCGTCCCTCCACCAGAGCCGCAAGCGCAGGAACGGCGTGATGATGGCGCTGTGCGTCATCGCCGCCGGCATCGGTCTCGCCTGGCTGGCGCTGATCCTCGGCGCGCTGCTCTACAAGGGCCTGTCCGGCGTATCGCTGGCGGTGTTCACCGAGATGACACCGCCGCCCGGCGATGCCGGCGGCCTGCTCAACGCCATCTACGGCAGCATCGTGATGACCATCATCGGCATTCTCGTCGGCACGCCGATCGGCGTTCTGGCCGGCACCTACATGGCCGAGTATGGGCGGTTCTCGAAGCTGACCACCGTGGTGCGTTTCATCAACGACATCCTTTTGTCGGCGCCTTCGATCATCGTCGGCCTGTTCGTCTATGAGCTGATGGTGCGGCCGATGGGCCATTTCTCGGCGATCGCCGGCGCCGTCGCGCTGTCGATCCTGGTGATCCCCGTCGTGGTGCGCACCACCGAGGACATGCTGAACCTTGTGCCGAACGCGCTGCGCGAGGCAGGCACCGCCATCGGCGCGCCGCGCTGGGTGGTCATCCGCTCGGTCGCCTATCGCGCGGCAATGTCGGGTATCGTCACCGGCATCCTGCTGGCGATCGCCCGCATCTCCGGCGAGACAGCACCCCTGCTCTTCACCGCGCTCAACAACCAGTTCTGGTCGAGCAATCTCAATGCCCCGATGGCCAGCCTGCCGGTGACCATCTTCCAGTTCGCGCTCAGCCCCTATGAGGAATGGCAGCAACTGGCCTGGACGGGCGCACTCATAATCACCCTGACGGTTCTCGCGCTGAGCATTGTTGCCCGCAGCCTGACCGGACGCAGAGAGGACAGATGAAACCGATGTTGTCCACCGATCTGAACGCAGTCGACACGACCGTCGAGAAGGCCAAGATCGAGGTCAAGGACCTCAACTTCTACTATGGCCAGTCGAAGGCGCTGAAGAACATCAACCTGTCGTTGCCCGAGCGCAGCGTCACCGCCTTCATCGGCCCGTCGGGCTGCGGGAAGTCGACGCTGCTGCGCGTCCTGAACCGCATCTACGAGCTCTATCCGAAGCAGAGCGCGGAAGGGCAGGTGCTGCTCGACGGCAAGAACATCCTCGACCGCTCGCAGGACTTGAACCTGCTTCGGACCAAGATCGGCATGGTGTTCCAGAAACCGACGCCGTTCCCGATGTCGATCTATGAGAACATCGCCTTCGGCGTCAGGCTGTATGAGAAGATCAGCAAGGCCGAGATGGACAATCGCGTCGAGCTGGCGCTGAAGCGCGCGGCGCTGTGGAACGAGGTCAAGGACAAGCTCAACGCGAGCGGCCTCAGTCTCTCCGGCGGCCAGCAGCAGCGCCTGTGCATCGCCCGCACGGTGGCGGTGAAGCCCGAGGTCATCCTGCTCGACGAGCCGGCCTCGGCGCTCGACCCGCTGTCGACCGCCAAGATCGAGGAACTGATCGACGAGTTGCAGGCCGAGTATACGATCGTCATCGTCACCCACAACATGCAGCAGGCGGCGCGCGTGTCGCGGCAGACGGCGTTCATGTATCTGGGCGAGCTGATCGAGTTCGACCGTACCGAGAAGATCTTCACCTCGCCGCGTGAGAAGCGCACGCAGGATTACATCACCGGCCGCTTCGGCTGAGTTCATACGAGGACATCATTATGGCCGAACATACCGTCGCTTCCTTCGACGAGGATCTGAGGCAGATAAGCCGGCTGATCATCGATATGGGCGATCTTGCCGGTTCCATGGTCGGTGCTTCGACCAGGGCCCTGCTTGAATCCGACAACGCGATGGCGCAGCGTGTCGTCTCCGACGATGCGATCATGGACGCGCGGCAGCGCGAACTGGACGACCGCGCCATAACGCTGATTGCCAAGCGCCAGCCGATGGCCGACGACCTGCGCAGCGTTGTCGGCGCTATCCGCATGGCCGGCGACCTCGAGCGCATCGGCGATCTCGCCAAGAACATCGCCAAGCGAGTCGGCTCCGTCGGCGTCAGCGCCGCGCCGCGCGACCTCTCGCATTCGATCGACGGCATGGCGCAGATGGTGCTGATCCAGGTCCAGGCCGTTATCCAGGAATATACGGCTGGCGATGCCACTGCGCTCGCCAAGCTTCGCAACGACGACGAGCGCATCGACGTCAAATACACCTCCGTCTTCCGCGAGCTCCTGACCTATATGATGGAAGATCCGCGCAACATCACCGCTTGCACGCACCTCTTGTTCTGCGCCAAGAACCTGGAGCGTATCGGCGACCACGTGACCAACATCGCCGAAAACGCTTATTATGTCCTGACCGGCACGCAATTGCCCGCCAACCGTCCGAAGCAGGACGAGACGGCGATGCCGGCGCCGGCGGCCTGACGAAAAGGTTACCCAATGATCGCGCCACGCATCATGGTGGTGGAGGATGAGGAGCCGCTGGGGGTGCTGCTCCGCTACAACCTCGAATCCGAAGGTTATCACGTCGAGGTGGTGAGCCGCGGCGACGAGGCCGAGATCCGCCTGCAAGAGAATGTGCCCGACCTGCTCGTCCTCGACTGGATGGTGCCGGCGGTTTCCGGCATCGAGCTTTGCCGCCGGCTCAGGATGCGGCCGGAGACCGAGCGGCTGCCGATCATCATGCTGACCGCGCGCGGCGAGGAAAGCGACCGCGTGCGGGGCCTCTCCACCGGCGCCGACGATTATCTGGTCAAGCCGTTCTCGACGCCGGAATTCATGGCCCGTGTGAAGGCGTTGCTGCGGCGCGCCAAGCCGGAAGTGCTGTCCAGCGTGCTCAAGGTCGGCGACATCGTGCTCGATCGTGAATCGCATCGCGTCTATCGCAAGAAGAGCGAGATCCGGCTCGGGCCGACCGAGTTCAGGCTGCTCGAATTCATGATGCGTCACCCCGGCCGCGTGTTCTCGCGCAGCCAGCTGCTCGACAATGTCTGGGGCGAGACGATCTATATCGACGAACGCACCGTCGATGTGCATGTCGGCCGCCTGCGCAAGGCGGTCAACAATGGCCGCATGCCCGACGTCATTAGAACCATACGCGGGGCGGGCTACGCGATCAGGGAAGACTAGGGGATATGCTGATATTCAGGTGAGGCCGGCCTGCGAATGGCAGCTTCCTGCGCTTCCGGTACTCACGTACCTAAAGTACGCTCCGTTCCGGTTCTCGGAACCTACCATTCTCGACTCGGCCTGACCTGAATCTCAGCATATCCCCGCGCCTGCACTCGCGCCCTATGCGACGTGCTTGCCTGTCCGCGCCTGCCCGCCCGGCGCGAAGATCTCTTGGTCGACGAAGGTCAGCGCGCGCATGGCGCAGCCTTCGCGGATCAGCGGCAATTCGTTGGGCTCGGTGTCGAAGGAAATCGACTTGGAATGCTGGCCGCCGGCGGTCTGGGCGATCGTCTCACGCAGGGCGGGCTCGATCAGGTCGAAAGCGGCGGCGCTGACGCCGACCATGGCGACAGGCGCGGGATCGATCAGCGCGAACAGGCTGCCGAGACCGAAGCCAAGCGCTTCGCCGGCGCGCCGGTAGGCTTCACGTTCCGGACCGTCCTCGAGCCGCGCCTTTGCCGCGAGCGCCCGCATTTCGGGGTCGCCGACATCGGCCGGCTCGGCGTCTTCGCTCAATCCCATGGCAGCGCGCCAGATGGCATAGTTGCCGGCATAGGCTTCGACGCAACCGCGCCGGCCGCAGCGGCAGAGCGCGCCGCCGGGACGATGGATCATGTGGCCGAACTCGCCGCCGGATGAATGCGTGCCGGTGAACAATTCACCCTTCAGCACCAAGCCCATGCCGATGCCATGCGATAAAAGGATAGCGATGAAATTGTCGCGGTAGCGGGCCGGGTCACGCCACTGCAGCGCGATGGCCATCATGTTGCAGTCGTTCTCCATGGTCGCGGGAATGCCGAATTCCTTTTCCAGAATGTCGGCAAAGGCAATGTCGGTCAGCGGCGTGATCGGCGACCAGAGCATGGCGCGGGCGTGGGAATCGGTGATGCCTTGAATGCCCATGGCGATGCGGGCCACGCTGCCGACATCGAGGTCGGGATCTTCCAGCCTGCGCCGCACGATTGCCACGCATTCGCCGACCAGCTCGTCGCGCGGCATGGTCAGCGTGTCGACCCGCCGCTGTTCCTCGGCAACGACATGGCCGGAATAGTCGATGACGGCGACGGAGAGGAAATTCAGCGACAGCACCACCGTTACCACGGCCGCCGCCTCGGGGCTCAGCGCCAGGCCGATCTGTGGCCGGCCGCGTTTCAGCGATGTGGTTTCGCTGGCCTTGCTTTCGGTCAGGATGCCTTCGCCGATGAGGTCGGAGGAGATCGCCGAAATGGTGGAGTGGCTCAGCCCGGTGGTGGCGGCGATCTCGGTTCGTGACGGCTGGCCGGCCCTGCGCACAGCCGAGATCACCATGGCGCGGTTGCGCCGGCGCAGGTCGTCGTGGCGGATCCCGACCGACATCGTTCTCTCAATCCTCCCGGTCATCGCGGCCTTGTGATCATGCCATGGGCCGTCGTTGACGCGCTAGGGATAGTGGCAGAAGCGCGAAGTCGTGTCATTATTTATTGCGGGCCTCGAAAAAATTAGCATGCGCCATCAGATCCCATCAGAATCGCTGTTGACAGCACCTCACCGCTGCATCAGTATTTTTTTGAGGCTCGAAAAAAAGGGCCTTTGTGCCGGCCTTCGGGCTAGTCTGGTCGCGCCGCACGGCGCAGGGAGGATATCATGAAGAAATTCACAGCCGCCATTCTGGCGGGTGTCGCCATGTCGCTGACGTTGGCGTCGGTCGCCGAGGCGAAGGACAAGGTGATCGGCGTTTCGTGGTCGAACTTCCAGGAAGAGCGCTGGAAGACCGACGAAGCCGCGATGAAGGCAGCGATCGAAGCCGCCGGCGACAAGTACATTTCGGCCGACGCTCGAAAGCCTGATCTCGCAGGGTGCCAACTCGCTGATCATCCTGGCGCAGGATGCCTCCGCCATCGGCCCGGCGGTGCAGAAGGCTCTGGACGAAGGCATTCCGGTCGTCGGCTACGACCGCCTGATCGAGAACAAGGACGTCTTCTACCTGACCTTCGACAACAAGGAAGTGGGCCGCATGCAGGCTCGCGAAGTGTTCAAGGCGAAGCCCGAAGGCAATTATGTCTTCATCAAGGGCTCGGGCTCCGACCCGAACGCCGACTTCCTGTTCTCGGGTTCGATGGAAGTGCTGAAGGCGGCTATCGACTCGGGCAAGATCAAGAATGTCGGCGAAGCCTATACGGACGGCTGGCTGCCGGCCAACGCGCAGAAGAACATGGAACAGTTCCTGACCGCCAACGACAACAAGGTCGACGCGGTCGTCGCGGCCAATGACGGCACTGCCGGCGGCGTCGTCGCGGCGCTGACGGCGCAGGGTCTCGCCGGCACCGTGCCGGTCTCGGGTCAGGACGGCGACCACGCCGCGCTGAACCGCATCGCGCTCGGCACGCAGACCGTGTCGGTGTGGAAGGACGCGCGCGAACTCGGCAAGAACGCCGCCGAGATCGCCTCGCAGCTGGCCGGCGGCAAGAAGATGACCGACATCGCCGGTGTGAAGGACTTCACGACGCCCGGCGGCAACACCGTCAAGTCGCTGTTCCTGACCCCGGTCGCCATCACCAAGGACAATCTCAACGTCGTCATCGACGCCGGCTGGATCAAGAAGGACGAAGTCTGCGCGGGCGTCGCCGCCGGCAGCGTCGCGGCCTGCAAGTAAGTTTGCCGACGTTCGATCAAATCCTGGCGCCGCGGCCTGAAAGCCGCGGCGTTTTCTCAAAGATTTGTGTTTCCGCTTCACGCGGATAGCTTCTAGGCTCGGTTCCGGCATCCGCGTCAGACGGGCAAGCCGGCGGGAGGAAATCATGACCGACACGACGTCCAACCCCCAGGCGGACACGGCGCGCGCGTCGGAACTCGGCGTGCTTGCCCGGTTCCTCAAGGCGACCGAGATCGACACCCGCATGCTCGGCATGGTCGGTGCCCTTTTGATCATCTGGATCGGGCTGCATGTCATTTCCAGCCTGCGCCTCGGCGTCAATCCGCTCGATTTCGACAGCCGCACTTTTCTCACGCCACGCAACCTGTGGAACCTGTCGGTGCAGACATCCGCCGTCGCCATCATGGCGTCGGGCATGGTGCTGGTCATCGTCATGCGCAACATCGACCTGTCCGTCGGCTCCGCCGAAGGCGTGATCGGCATGATCATGGGCTTTGCGCAGGTGCATTTCCTGGTCCGGTTCGTCGGGCTCGGGCTCGGCAATCCGTGGATCTGGGTCCTGGCGCTGCTCATCGGCCTTGCGCTCGGGCTGCTGATCGGAGCCTTCCAGGGTTTCATCATCGCCTATCTCGAAGTGCCGGCCTTCATCGTCACGCTCGGCGGCCTGCTGATCTGGCGCGGCGCGGCGTGGTGGGTCACCAGCGGCCAGACCGTTGCGCCGCTCGATGCGACGTTCCAGCTGATGGGCGGCGGGCCGGCCGGATCGATCGGGGCAACATGGAGCTGGGTCGTCGGCATCGTCGCTTGCCTCGCCGTGGTGTTCGCGCTGTCCAACGGCCGCGTGCAGCGCAAGCGTTTCCGCTTCCCGCTGCGTCCGATCTGGGCCGAGACGCTGCTCGGCGCGGTCACCTGCGCGGTTATCATGGGCGCGGTGTGGCTGGCCAATTCCTACCCCTGGCCGGTCGGCATAGTGAACCGCTATGCCGCCGCCAACAACATCACCGTGCCCGAGGGCGGCCTGTTCATCGCGCATGGCATCGCGATCCCGGTGCTGATGGCGATCGCCGTCGGACTGATCATGACCTTCGTCAGCAACCGAACCCGTTTCGGCCGCTATGTCTTTGCCATCGGCGGCAATCCGGAAGCCGCCAACCTTGCCGGCATCAACACGCGCTGGATCACCATGAAAGTGTTCATGATCATGGGCGTGCTGGCCACAATCGCGGCGGCGATCTCGTCGGCCCGGCAGAACTCGTCCACCAACGTGCTTGGAACGCTGGATGAGCTGCTGGTCATCGCCGCGGCCGTCATCGGCGGCACGTCGCTCGCCGGCGGCTCGGGAACGATCATCGGCGCCATGCTCGGCGCGCTTTTGATGCAGTCGCTGCAGTCCGGCATGGTGCTGCTCGGTGTCGACTCGCCGCTGCAAAGCATCGTCGTCGGCGCCGTGCTGGTCATCGCGGTGTGGCTCGACACCATGTATCGCAAGCGGGTCTGAGCATGATCCCGAAAAGTGGACCCCGGTTTTCGGACAAGATCATGCTCGAGCATAATTTTTAGGGAGGAGAACGTCTTATGGCTGAACAAACCGCTCCCGCAGGCGTGCCGCTGGTCGACATGCGCAACGTCTCGATCGCCTTCGGCGGCATCCGCGCCGTCGACGACGCGTCCGTCGATCTCTTTCCCGGGGAAGTGATGGCGCTGCTCGGTCACAACGGCGCCGGCAAGTCGACGCTGATCAAGATCCTGTCCGGCGCCTACAAACGCGATGCTGGCCAGATCTTCATCAACGGCGAGGAGGCTTCGATCTCCAATCCGCGTGACGCCAAGAAATACGGCGTCGAGACGATCTACCAGACGCTGGCGCTGGCCGACAACGTCGATGCCGCAGCCAACCTCTTCCTCGGGCGTGAGCTGATGACGGCCTGGGGGACGCTCGATGACGTCGCCATGGAGGCCGAGGCACGCAAGGTCATGGGCCGGCTCAACCCGCGCTTCCAGCGCTTCAAGGAGCCGGTGGTGAAGCTGTCGGGCGGCCAGCGGCAATCCGTGGCGATAGCGCGCGCCATCCTGTTCAATGCCCGCATCCTGATCATGGACGAGCCGACCGCTGCGCTCGGGCCGCAAGAGACGGCGCAGGTCGGCGAGCTGGTCAAGCAGCTCAAGGCCGACGGCATCGGCATCTTCCTGATTAGCCACGACATCCATGACGTGTTCGAGCTCGCCGACCGGGTCTGCGTGATGAAGAACGGTCAGGTGGTCGGCACCGCCCGCACCAGCGACGTCACTCAGGACGAGGTGCTTGGCATGATCATCCTCGGCAAAGTTCCGCCTGGCGCCATTCCTGGTCCCGGCGCGCTGAAAATCGCCGCGTAGCGAGCTGAAGACAGCCGCATTAGCGAGCTGAAGGCAGCCGCATTACCGAGCTGAAGACGGCCGCATAACGATAAGTTAGCCGGCTACTTTTAAGCGAGATGATAGGCCAGGCGCCGCGATGGTTTGACCCCGCCATTGTGTTGTCGGCCGGACTTGCCCATAAAGGCCCGACCTTTCTGGACTCGGCTGTTGAAAAGATTCTTCCCTATCGTCGCATTCATCGCCGTCGCGCTGATCAGCCTCACGATGGCGGGGTTTGCCTATTTCGCGACACAGGAAGCGGCGCGGATCAAGTTCGAGGGCACCGCCGATGACGCGCTCAATCGCATCGAAAGCCGCATCGACCTGCATCTGTCGCTGCTGCGTTCGACGCAGGCGCTGTTCGATGCCCGCAATGGCGATATCACGCGCGGCGAATTCAAGGCCTTCTTCACCGCGCTCGATATCGAAGACAATTTCGCGGGCCTGCGCGGCATCGGCTTCCTCAGGCTCGCCAAGACCGGCGACGAGGCGGCGGTCGAACGCGACATCCTGCACGACCATGGCTCCGCCCACCCGATCTTTCCCGCCACAACCGAGCAATGGCGCACGCCGATCGTGCTGTTCGAGCCGCTCGACACGTCCAACCAGTCGATCATCGGCTTTGACATGTTCAGCGAGCCGGTTCGGCGGGCGGCGATCGAAAAGGCAATGGGCGACGACCAGCAGCATGCGAGCGGCCTGGTCCAGCTTGGCCAGGGCGTCGGCGTGACGCAGACTTTCACGGGGTTCCTGGTTTTCGTGCGGCTGAACGTGGAGACCGCTCCCGACGTCATCAACGCAAGCCGCTCCTCCACCGCCGGCTTTCTTTATGCTGCGTTCCGGGCCAGCGACCTGTTCCAGGTCGCGCTCAGCCGATCACCCCTGCTGCCGGTCAATGTCGAGGTTTATGACGGCAAACCAGAGGCGGGTAAGCTGCTGTTCCGGTCGGAGGCACCACCGGTCGAAGCCATCGGCGGAAAGCTTGTGGCGCGGCGCGATATTGTCGTGGCCGGTCGGCCGTGGACCCTGCTTTTCCGGCCAACAAGCGCCTTCTCTGCGCCGTCCTCGCGCTTCATCCCTGTGATGCTCGGGCTGCTGGGCCTGCTGCTTGCTGGCACCATCGCCCTGGTGGCGCGCTATCAGGAGCGCGCCTATGACGCAAAATCGGCGCTGCACGAGGCGACCGAGAAGAGCCTGCTGGAAAAGGACCTGATCCTGCAGGAGATGAAGCATCGTATCAAGAATTCGATCACGCGCGTGCTGGCGATCGCGCGCCAGACGGCCTCCCATGCCACCGATGTGAAGGAGTTTTCAGCGTCATTCTCGGCGCGTCTCCAGGCGATGGCGGCCTCGCAGGACATGCTGACGCGCTCGCGCTGGCAGAAGGCGGACCTGGGCGATCTGCTGCGCATCGAGCTCGGGCAGGTGTTCGGCAAGGATCTTCCAGAAGGGGTATTGTCCGGGGCGCAGGTACTGCTCGACGAGACGACGACGCAGGCGCTCGGACTGACCTTCCATGAGTTGGCGACGAACGCGCTGAAATACGGCGAGGCCGGCAACGCCGTCGGTGCGCTCAAGGTGGACTGGCGGGTTGAAGGCCGGGACAAAGAGCGCCTATTGGTGCTCAACTGGCGCGAGGCAGGGCAGAAAAACCTTGAGGCGCCGACCAAGACCGGTTTCGGCACCAAGCTGATCGACCTCAACGTCACGCGCGAATTGCGCGGCACGATCAAGCGCGATTTTCAGGCCGACGGGCTGACAGTGGAGATCAGAATTCCGCTGAGCGGCTGAGCTCTAACTCTTTGACGCAATTCTGGACGGAAAACCGATCACACTTTTCCTGGAATTGCTCTGGAGAACCCGATGGTGGGCGAAAAGGCTCGAATCAAAAGGAAAGGCTCGAGGGTCGGCAACCGTCCCTCGAGCCTTTCCCGATGCTGAATTAATTGCAGCGAGCCCAGTGGATCGTACCGTCACGGCGGCGATACTTGCAGCGGCCAGTCTGCACGTTACGGTACAACAAACCAGAGCCGGCTCCGACAGCCGCGCCGACCAGCGCACCCTTGCCGCCGCCGACCAGGCCGCCGATGCCGGCGCCGATCAGGCCGCCGCCGACGACGTCCTGCTCGGTGCTGGTGCAGCCGCTGACAGCGACCACGGCAACCATCGCAATCATCATTTTCCGCATAGAATTGCTCCTCACTTTTGTCCTCACTTTTGGCAACGCCAGCAACCATTTAGCATGAAAAAGCGGCCTTTGCCCAACCTATCTTATTGTTGACTAAGATAGTCTTTTTCGGGGCGCATGCTTGCAGAAGCGAGCAGCGTTCCGGAAACCTCAAGCGACGCGTCGAGCATGCCATCTGGCCGCACGTTCCAGACGATCTGGTCGTAGTCGTCTTCAAGCGCGGGGTCGACAGCAAGGCACTCGCCCACGATGCGGGGCGCCCGACCTTGCAGATCGCCCAGCGCGAAGGGTCTTTCGGCTGTGCAGGCTTCCTGGGTCTCGAAGACGCTCACAGGCACGTTGAGCTCGCGACAATCGGTCATGGCATTTGAGCAGCCGACGACAAACAGCAGTGCGGCGATATGTTCCATGGCGGCAGTCCTCTCGCCGCCAACAACGAGCCGTGCCTGCTAAAAGTTCCTCTGCCGAACTTTAGTCGAAGCAAAGCAGGATAGCAGGGATCAAAACAGCTGCCAGACGGCCGTCAGCGCTACGGCCGCAAGAAGCGCCACCGCGGCCAGACGAAGCGAAAGATAGGATGATCGCGGCGCCGGCGGTGGCTCGGGATCCTGGAAGCCGCTCATCGAGACGCGGGCAGCCTGCTCCAGCCTGTTCATGTCGGCAACCATCATCTTCAGTCTCCCAGGTCGCGCAGCGGGGCGCGGATGGGTTTCCGGCGCATCGTTGTTAGCCGGGAACATAGGATCGGACTTTATGGTGAACAGCCGGTTAAAGGCCTTCGCCGGCAAGCCTGGCAAGGGATCAATCGGTCTCGAAATTGCCGCGTGGGACGGTCAGGCGATACTGCAGACGGCTTGCGCCGATTTCGAGCGTCGCGGAGCCATTCAGCGATAGCGGCACGACCCGCTCCAGCGCCACGCTGCCAAAGCGCTTTTCGTGGGGTGACGTGTCGCCGATCGCCTCGGTCCAGGTCAGCAAAAGGCTGGGCGAAATCACGCCATCGGCCTCAAGCTTCGCGCTGACCTCGACATGGCCATCGGGCTGTGACAGCGCCCCGTAGGCCACGGAGTTCACGGCCAACTCATGCATCGCCAGACCGACATGCAAGGCGGCGTTGGGATTGAGATAGGGATTTTCGCCGGCAAGCCGCAGGCTGCGCGCCGGGTCGCTGCTATAGCGACCGACCTGACCGGATACGAGTTCCTGGAACGCTGCTCCCCGCCAGTTGGAAGAAGTGACGAGATCCTGCGAGGATGCCAGCGACTGCAGCCGACCTCGAAACCGCGCCAGGAACTCATCGAGCGTTTCGGTGTAGCGTCCAGTCTGGGTGGCAATGCTTTGGATGATCGCCAGCAGATTCTTCGACCGGTGGCTGACTTCGCGCAGCAAGGTCTTGAGTGTCTGCTCGCGGCGCTTCTGCTCCGTCGTCTCGACCATGGTGGTGACAACGCCAAGCACGTCTCCCGCATCGCCGCGATCGGCGTCGACCCATAGCTGGAACCAGCGCACGCCATGGCTGCCTGGAATGCTGAGTTCGAGCTGCTCGGCATTGCCGGATTCGACCACCTGGCGTTTGACGGCGCTTATGCGTTGGAACTGCGCCGGCGCAAGCAGGTCGTCGCGGTCGGCGGTTTCGGCCGCCCAGGGCGCGCGCATGTTGCGCGCCCAGACAGTCTTCAACTCCCGGTCCTGATAGAGAACGGAAATTCCAGCGTTGTGAAGCGCATGAAGCAACGCCCGTCCGACTTGCATTCCATTTTCAGCCGGATGCATTGCGATGACGTCGCCGTCGGGGACGGTGTCGCCATCCTTCTTTTCGGATTCATCTTCCTTTGAGGCCTTGGAACGCATCGAACACTTCCTGCACTCAGGCTGGAACGGCTCTCTCCAGAAGAAGTTCCTGATCCGGTTCGACGGCTCGGAATTGCAAGCCCTAAAAACGGTCCGCCGGACGGCGCCCTTTTGAGGCACCGCCCGGCGGTGGCTGGAAACCGTTTGAGGGGTGCGGCTTCCAGTGTTCGATGTCTGATGTCAGGCTCTCCTGAAGAGGCCGGCGATCAGAGAGATGACCAGGAAGGCCAGGAAGATGAAGAACAATATCTGCGCGATGCCGGCCGAGGTGCCGGCTATGCCGCCGAAGCCAAGCGCGCCGGCAATGATCGCGACTACGAGAAATACGAGCGCCCAGTACAGCATGATGCGTCTCCTTCTTCTGTCCGGAAAAGAACGTGGCTCGGTGGCGTTTGTTCCACCATTCGCCGAAAAAGACGATCCCCCGGAAGCAGGCTTTTTCAGGGTAGGGCACGCATGACATCGTGCGAGGCACAAGGCCTCGCACCGGATTTTCAACGGTAGTGGCGGCAGCGATCAGGCTGCGGCCTTGGCCTGCCGATCGAAGAAAAGCGCCTGGCTGATCAGGGCCTTGACCATGTCGGGATTGAACGGCTTGGTCACCAGAAAGGCCGGTTCCGGCCGCTCGCCCGTCAAAAGGCGCTCGGGGAAGGCGGTGATGAAGATCACCGGCACCGGCGTCGAGGACAGGATCTCGTTCACGGCCTCGATGCCGGAACTGCCATCGGCCAGCTGGATGTCGGCCAGAACCATTTTTGGACGCGTCTTGCCGAACATGGCTACCGCTTCGGCGTGCGTGCGCGCGGTGCCGACCACACGGTGACCGAGGCTTTCGACCATCTCCTCGATGTCCATGGCAATCAGCGGCTCGTCCTCGATGATCAGGACATCGGTCGCGACCTGGCGGGAAATCTCGTTGCTCGCCTGGGCAAGCAGCTCGGAGAACTCATCCTCTTCGACATCGAGGATTTCAGCCGCCTCGTCCTCGCTGAAACCCTCGACGGCGACCAGGAGGAAGGCCTGCCGGGGCTGCGGCGCGATCGCATTGAGATTGGCGGCCGCGCGCTGTTCCCAGGCGGTCTGCGCGTGTTCCTGTGGCACGCGGATGGCCACGGACGTGAACAGCTTGGCGAACACCTTATACAGCGCGATGCGGTCACTGGAGGCAGTGGGGAAAATATCGATATCGGCGATGATGGCTTCCAGCATTGCGGCGACCAGCGCGTCACCGCTCTCCTGGGACCCTGACACGGCGCGCGAGAAGCGGCGCAGGAATGGCAGGTGCGGAGCGATGGTTGCGGACAAACTCATATTTTACGTCTCCCTCAGATGACGTTGTTGCTCTGACAGGCCAGACTGATTGCAAGCCCCTGCAAACCAACGCCGGCTTTCAGAAAAAGTTCCGCCGGCTGTGGAACTAAATTAGCAGGCGAGCGTTTCGGGGGTCGGGATGGGCAACCCAGACGAAGGTTCCGCTTGCGTTGTGGTTTGAAGTCGAAGAGCGGTTCGATGCTGGAAACTAGGGCGACTATGAAAGAAATGTCAAAAGATACCACGGCTGGCGCCGCAAACAGGCACCGGATCGCCGAAGGCAATCCGCTCGGCGCGAATTCAGAAATCGCCCGCAAGCTCAAGCAATATTATGACGAACTGGTCTCGGACAATGTGCCGGACCGTTTCGCTCAGTTGCTCAGTCAGCTGGAGCAGACCGAACCTGCCCAGAAAAAGGATTGAGGCATGGCGGTTTCCCAGAGCTTCAAGACCGAGTTGCTCGGCGCGATACCGAGCCTGCGCGCTTTCGCGGTGTCGCTGACCCAGAATGCCGACAAGGCCGACGACCTCGTCCAGGAGACGCTGGTCAAGGCCTGGGACAAGCACGAGAGCTTCCAGCCGGGCACCAACCTCAAGGCCTGGCTGTTCACCATCCTGCGCAACGAATTCTATTCGCAGATGCGCAAGCGCGGCCGCGAGGTGCAGGACAGCGACGGCATCATGACCGCCCGGCTCGCTGTTCACCCGGCACAGCACGGCCAGCTCGACCTCAAGGATTTTCGCGGCGCGCTCGAGCAACTGCCCGAGGATCAGCGCGAAGCTATCATCCTGATCGGCGCGTCCGGCTTCTCCTATGAAGAGGCAGCTGAAATCTGCGGCTGCGCAGTCGGCACGATCAAGAGCCGGGTCAGCCGGGCGCGCAGCAGGCTGCAGGAGATCCTCAAGATTTCGGGGGAGGACGAATTCGGGCCGGACGCGATTTCGGCGCAGGTGACCGGGTCGAACGCCGCCTGAGCCGGCCTGTCAGGCCGCCTTCGCGCGCCCGCAGGCTATGGCCACCGCTTCGATCAGATCGTCGCCCGAGTAGGGCTTGGTCACTAGCCTGACGTCCGGGAACGAAACGTTGACTTCGTCGGAATCCGAATAACCCGATGCGAACACAAACGGCACGGCTTCGCTGCGCAACCGCGCGGCGAAGTCCAATGTCGAGACGCCGCCGAGCATCAGATCGACAACGGCCGCATCGAAGCGTGATGACAGCGCCTGGCCATCGACCTCGCCGAGCTCGCGCGCGATCGTCACGTCGCTGGCGCCATGGTCGCGGCAAAGCTGCTCGACATCCATCGCGATCAGAAATTCGTCTTCCAGGACGAGGATGCGCAGTCCGTCAAGCAATGCTGGCAATTTGTTGGTGTCTCCGCGGCGGGCCGCACTCATGCGCGGAATCTGGCGCCGTGTCATTTAAAAAAGACATGGGCTCCCTGCCTTGCGGAACCTGGATCGGTCTCGAACGTTCCTGTGCGCCCAGAAGGGCAGGGATTTCGAAGAGGGGTCGAAATGTCCAGTCAAAACGCACGTTCCGTCGCCACTCGTCAATACCCCTGCGAAAAGTGCCCGCTTCGGCCTTTGTCGGCTTTTCGCGCGTTTGAAAAGCAGGAATTGTCGTTCGTCAGCACCTTCAAGAAAGGCGAGCTTGCCGTCGACAAGGGCGCGACGGTGCTGGTCGAAGGCAGTCATAGCGCTCACCTCTACACCGTGCTTTCCGGCTGGGCTTTCCGCTACAAGCTTTTGTCCGACGGGCGCCGGCAGATCCTCAATTATTCCATGCCTGGCGATCTCATCGGCCTGCAAGGCAGCCTGATGGGCGAGATGCAGCACTCGGTCGAAGCCCTGTCGCCGATGCTATTGTGCGTGTTCGAACGCGAGCAGTTGCCCGAACTCTATCGCAATCATCCCGGGCTCGCCTACGACATCACATGGCTGGCATCCCGCGAGGAACGCATGCTGGACGAGAATCTGCTCAGCATCGGCCGGCGCACGGCGCTGGAGCGTGCCGCGTACCTCATCGCCTTCATCGTCAGCCGTGCCCGCAGCGCCGGCCTCAACGGCAAGACGCCGGTGCAAATCCCGATCACGCAGCAGCATATTGCCGACACGCTCGGCCTGTCGCTCGTCCACACCAACAAGACGATCCGCAAGCTGATGGACCGCAAGCTGCTTGTCTGGCGCGATGGCGGCTGCGAGGTCATTAATTATGATGGGCTCAAGGCTCTCGCCCGCTGGGAAGGCATGGGCGAGGACCGCAGGCCGCTGATCTAGGCCATTAGACTTGGGCATACCGGAACCTTGGCATGGGTCCGGCGTTGAAATTGAAGCAAACGCAAGGAGTTAGAGAATGGCAACCGCTGCTGGCAAATCCGCGACCGCAGACCCCAACACCGCCGACCTTGAGGCCGACATCCAGCAATTGAAGGCCGATATCGAAAAGCTGACCAGGCAGCTCGCCAAGACCGGCGAGCATGGCTATGGCGCGGCGCGACGCGCGGCAGCCGAGGGTGTCGAGCAGTTGCGTGCCCAAGGCGAAGCGGCTTTCGAGAATGTGCGCGGCAGCGCCGAGGATATCGAAGCGCAGATCATCGCCAGAGTGCGCGAAAAGCCGGTGACGTCGTTGGCGATCGCGGCGGGCGTGGGCTTCCTTTTCGCGCTTCTTACCCGACGCTGATCTGAGATGGGGTCGCTGATTTCGCTGATTTCGGGCCTTGCCTCGGGGGAGGCCATGGCTGCCGTGCAAAGAGCGCGGACAACAGCAATCCTCTACGGACTTGCCGGCCTGTTCGCGCTGTGCGGTGTCGGTTTCCTCATCGGCGCCGCCTATATCTGGCTGACGGCGCGCTATGGACCGTTGGCGACCAGCCTCGGCTTCGGCGTCGGTTTCCTGGTAATTGCCGGGCTGATCCTTGTTATCCGCAAGCTGGTGGTCAGCATGCGCAGCAGGCGCCGGGCACGACGGCGACAGGCCGATATGACGGCAATGGGGATTACCGCGGCGCTTGCGCTGCTTCCGGTCCTTGCCAAAAGCAAAGGCGGGCTCGGCGTTCTCGCCGCGCCGGCGCTGGCGGCGCTCGCCTACGCCGTCTATCGCGAGAATACCAAACCCAGGCCGCCTAAGCGCGATCCTGACGAAACGTAAAAGCGCCTTACTTCAAGGCGTGTTCGAGCGACATCGATATTTCGGCAAAGACACCGCCTGGCCGAAATTCGTGCGTGACTTCGCTGTCGATGACCTTGGCCAGGCTGCGGCGGATCAGGATCGAGCCGAAGCCGTGACGGTCGGGGGGCGCGACCTGTGGCCCGCCGCTTTCGCGCCAGGTGAGCACCAGCCGCCGCGCCCCTTTGCGGCTCTGCGTCTTCCAGTCGAGATCGACCTTGCCGGATGGCGACGTCAGCGAGCCGTATTTCAGCGCATTGCTGGCAAGCTCGTGCAGG
>JAEKLU010000023.1 GCA_019509685.1 Mesorhizobium sp.
GGCTGTGCCTTTTCACGAAAATGTCAGACAAATCGGACTATTTACGAACGTCACATCAGTGTCTAGTGTCTCGACCGTGGCTGGATCGGCGCCTTCCTTTCGTTGGCGGACCCCTGGGCCAGACCCTTGAGGAGAAGGGTTATCCAAGCTGCGGACGAGACATAGCGAGAAGTTTCAAAGGGAGGTTGAACCATGAAATCCATAATCCGTAACGCATCCATCGCCGCGACGGCCTTGGCTTTAGGGCTGGCGGCCACGGCGATTGCCCGCGCCGACGACAAGCCGACGCTGGCCTTCGTCGTCAACGGCGCGTCAGACTTCTGGAAGGCGGCGGAAGCCGGCGTGAAGAAGGCGCAGGGCGAGCTGCCCGACTACACTCTCGAGCTCAAATATCCGGAACAGTCCTCGGTCGCCATCCAGCAGCGGCTGATGGATGACCTGGTGACGGCCGGCGTCAAGGGCATCATGGTCTCGGCCGTCGATCCCAAGACCTCGACCGACGGGCTGAACAAACTCGCCTCGGAAACGGCGCTGTTCACCACCGACAGCGACGCCCCGCAGACCAAGCGCGTCGCCTATATCGGCTCGTCCAACGTCGATGCCGGCAAGCAGGCGGCCGAGATCGCCAAGAAGGCGATGCCCAATGGCGGCAAGTGCCTGGGCTTCGTCGGCCTGCTCGGCGCCGACAACGCCAAGGAGCGCATCCAAGGCATGAAGGACGGGCTGGCCGGCAGCAAGATCGAGCTGGTCGACGTGCGCGGCGACGATATCGACCAGGCGCGCGCCAAGAAGAATGTCGAGGATGCGCTGGTCGCCAGCCCCGACATCACCTGCATGGTCGGCTTCTATTCCTACAACACGCCGCGCATCTATGAAGCGCTGCGCGATGCCGGCAAGCTCGGCTCGATCACCGTCGTCGGCTTCGACGACGATCCGATCACGCTCGGCGGCGTCAAGGAAGGCACCATTGCCGCGACCGTCGTGCAGCAGCCGTTCGAATGGGCCTATCAGGGCATGAAGCTGATGGCCGCCTACCTCAAGGGCGACAAGTCGGGCATCCCGGCCAATAGCCTGATCATCATCCCGACCAAGATCATCGGCAAGGATGACGTCGATGCCTATGCCGCCAATCTCAAGGCGATGGCCGGCAATTGATCTCCCAAGCATTGCGCCGGCTCAAGGTTCGCCTTGAGCCGGCGTTCGTATTGACGGACCCGCCAAGGCCCGTCAGTCTGTGGCCCACCGGCTGCTATCAGGCGTGATGACCCCTACCGACACCACCCAACCGACGACTGCTCCGTTCCTGACCCTCGACGCCGTGCGCAAGACGTATCCGGGTGTCGTGGCGCTGGACAGATTCTCCATGGACGTCCGGCCCGGCGAGGTCATCGGCCTGGTCGGCGAGAACGGCGCCGGCAAATCGACCTTGATGAAGATCCTCGGCGGGGTAACCCGGCCGGACAGTGGCACGATCACCGTCGACGGCGTCGCGCATGACGGGCTGACGGTCGAAGGCAGCATCGGCTCCGGCATCGCCTTCGTGCATCAGGAACTCAATCTGTTCGACAACCTCGACGTCGCCGCCAACATTTTCTTTGGCCGCGAGCCGCTGCGCGCCGGCCCGCTGAAACTGGTCGATCGCGCGCGCCTCCGCGAAATGGTGGCGCCGCTGTTGAAGCGCGTCGGCGCCAATTTCTCGGCCGACACGCCGGTCGCATCGCTATCGCTGGCGCAACAGCAGATGGTCGAGATCGCCAAGGCCTTGTCGATCAGGGCGCGGCTGGTGATCCTTGACGAACCGACCTCCAGCCTGCCGATCGCGGAAACCGAAAAGCTGCTCGATGTCATCAAAGGCCTGAAGGCGGAAGGCATCAGCGTCATCTTCATCTCGCACCGCCTGCACGAGGTCGAGCGCGTGGCCGATCGCGTCGTGGTGCTGCGCGACGGCACGCTGGCAGGGACGCTGCCGAAGGACCGGATCAACCACGACGAAATGGTCCGGCTGATGATCGGACGCATGCTGAAGCAGCGCGAGAAAGCCGGCGAGGCCACGCGGGCGCCAGGCGCCGTCGCGCTGTCGGCAAACGCCGTCCGCACCAGCACCTATCCCGACCGGCCAGTCAGCCTGGACCTTCGGCGCGGCGAAATCCTCGGCCTTGCCGGCCTGGTCGGCTCAGGCCGCACCGAACTCGCACGCGTGCTGTTCGGCATCGACGAGCGGCTCGCCGGCAGCGTCACGCAGGACGGCAAGCCGCTGAACGTCGCATCGGCCGCCGACGCGGTGGCGAACGGCATCTTCCTGGTGCCCGAAGACCGCAAGCTCAACGGCATCCTGCTCGACCTGTCGATCGCCGAGAATATCTCGCTGCCCAATTTGCCGGCGCATGCCAAACGCTCGCTGGTCTCGACCAGCGCCGAACTTGCCACCGCCGAGAAGCAGAAGAAGAACCTCGGCATCAAGGCGCCGTCGATGCTGACCCGAACCGGCACGTTGTCGGGCGGCAATCAGCAGAAAGTGGTTCTGGCCAAATGGCTGGCGATGAACCCGAAGGTGATGATCCTCGACGAGCCTACGCGTGGCATCGACATCGGCGCCAAGGCCGAGATCTACCAGCTGATGCGGGGGCTGGCCGACGCCGGCGTCGCGGTGCTGATGATCTCCAGCGACATGGAAGAGGTGATCGGCGTCTCCGACCGCATTGCGGTCATGCATGAGGGGCAGATCTCGGGCATTCTCGACAAGCAGGATTTCAGCCAGGAAAACGTGCTGCTGCTGGCGGTCGGCAAGAAGCCGAAGCTGGCACAGCTCGCCGGAGGAGCGCTATGAGCAAGAAAGATCTTGGCCTGCTGATCCTGATCCTGGTGGTCGGCGCGGTGGTGACGGCCATCAACCCGCGCTTCCTGTTGCCGATCAACCTTGCCAATACCTCGAACCTGATCGGCCTGTTCGGCATTCTCTCCATCGGTCAGGCTTTCGTCATCATCACCGGCGGCATCGAATTGTCGGTCGGATCGCTGATCGCACTGCTCGGCACGTTGTTCATCGACTTCATCGCCGTGCGCGGCATGGAATGGCCTCTCGCTTTCGTGCTGATCCTCCTGCTCGGCGCCATCATCGGCCTGGCGCATGGCTGGCTGATCACCAAACTGAAGCTACAGCCTTTCGTGGTCACGCTCTGCGGCCTCCTGATCTATCGCGGTGTAGCGCGTTTCTATACCGCCGACGGCACGGCCGGTTTTGCCTTCGGCCAGAATTTCCCGACGCTCGAATTCCTCACCGCCGGGCGCTCTTACGGCGTGCCGAACAGCTTCATCGCGCTGATCGTGATTGCCATCGTCATGTGGGTGGTGCTGCACCGCTCGGTGTTCGGCCGCTACCTCTATGCGATAGGCAAGAACGAGGAAGCCGCCAAATATTCGGGCATCC
>JAEKLU010000180.1 GCA_019509685.1 Mesorhizobium sp.
GGCGGCGGGCCGATCCTGGCCGCCGCCGCCAACTGATCTTCTTATCGCTTCGCGCGGGGCCGCATTGAGCGGCAACGCATCACCAGGCCCGCATGCGCGCGCCAAACCCCAAGGAGACTATCATGACCAAGTACCTGACACTGCCGGCGCTCGCCTTCGCGCTTTCGGCCGCCGTCTTCGTCGCCGGCGCCCGCGCCGACGACACGACCAATGCGATGAAGCCAGCCAATGCCATGGCGACCGACGCCATGAAGCCGGCGACGGATGCGATGAAGCCGGCGGATGCCATGAAGCCCGCCGATGCGATGAAACCCGACGCGATGAGCACCCAGGCAATGAAGCCGGCAGCCGATGCCATGAAGCCGGCAACGGATGCGATGAAGCCGGCGACGGATGCCATGAAGCCGGCGGACGGCACCGCGCAGTAAGGCGGAGCCAGACACTGCCCCTCACCCGGCCTCCGCTTCGCTCGGCCGACCTCTCCCCGGCGGGGAGAGGAGACTGTCGAAGCCGACGCCAATCTCTTCTCCCCTCGGGGAGAAGGTGGCCGCGAAGCGGCCGGATGAGGGGGAGCGCCGCCGCACGGCAAAGTGAGAACCGCTTGGCGGCTTCGTTCGTATATAATGGAACAACAACAGGAGATCGGAACATGACCGGTATCGAAAAGACACGGCCGTTCTTTACCCGCGGCGCGCTGGCCGTGCTCGGCCTGGCGGCGGTGACGGCGGCCGCCTTGTGGCAGACCCCGGCCCGCTCGGCCGAGGACGCGGTGGTGATCCCGCCGCCGGCAATGGATGAAAAAGCGGCGAGCGGCACGGAAAAGGCCATCTTCGCCGGCGGCTGCTTCTGGGGCGTGCAGGGCGTGTTCCAGCACGTCAAGGGCGTCAGCAAGGCGGTCTCGGGCTATACCGGCGGCAGCGCCGAAAACGCCGTCTATGAAGTGGTCGGCACCGGCCGCACCGGCCATGCCGAATCCGTCGAGATCACCTACGACCCGTCCAAGGTGACCTATGGCCAGCTGCTGCAGGTCTATTTCTCGGTCGCCCACAATCCGACGCAGCTCAACTACCAGGGGCCGGACTCCGGCACGCAATACCGCTCGACGGTGTTTGCCGAGAACGACGCGCAGAAGAAGATCGCCGAGAGCTACATCGCCCAGCTCGACAAGGCCAAGGTGTTTGCCAAGCCGATCGTCACCACGCTCGAAACCGGCAAGACCTTTTATCCGGCCGAGGACTACCATCAGGATTTCCTGACGCTGAACCCGACCTATCCCTATATCGTCTACAACGACCTGCCGAAGGTCGAGAATCTGAAGGCGCTGTTCCCGCAGCTTTTCAGCGAAAAGCCGGTACTGGTGCTGGCCTCCAGCAAGAGCTGAGCTAATTTCCTTCTCCCCGTTCACGGGGAGAAGGTGCCCGTCGCCGGCATTTGCGATTGGAGCGCCGGGGCAGCTTTGCCTGACAGGTTTGCGCCGCCCCACATTGCCCTGCCGGGCATTTCTCCCCGTAAACGGGGAGAAAGAGGCTCTCAATCGTAGGTCAGATCCGTCGCTTTGCCGCCAAACACCCGATACGCATAAAACGAATAGAAGATAATGATCGGCAGCACGACGACGACGCCGACCAATATCACCGCCAGGCTTTCCGTCGCCGAGGCGGCCTGCCAGATCGTCAATTTATCCGGCACGACATAGGGATAGAACGACCAGGCAAGGCCGGCGAAGCCGAGCGTGAAGATGGCGGCCAAGGTCAGGAACGGCCTGATCGAGTGGCGGTCGTCGGGCTTCGGCAGATGGAAGGTCTGCCGCCACAGCCACAGGAACAACAGCGCCGACAGGATCGGCAGCGGCGACAAATAGAGCATCTGCGGCCAGACGAACCATTTGGCGAAGATGCGCGGGCTGGCGAAGGGCGTGGCCAGCGACACGGCGCCCATGCCGAGCGCCGTCAGCACCAGCGCTGTGCGCAGCCAGAGCACGGCCTTCTTCTGCAATTCGCCCTCGGTCTTGTAGATCAGCCAGGCGGCGCCCATCGCGGCATAGGCGGCCGAGAGACAAAGCGCGACCAGCGCGCCGAAGGCCATGCCGCCGAGGCCGACATCGAGGCCGAGCACATAGACGCCGAGCATATAGCCTTGCGCCAGCGAGGCGATGGTGGAGCCGAGGAAGAAGATGCGGTTCCAGCGGTGTTTCCTGCCGGCCGGCACCTTGGCGCGGAAGTCGAAGGCAACGCCGCGCAGGATCAGCCCGACCAAAAGCACGAAGACCGGCAGATAAAGCGCGGTGAGGATGACGCCGTGCGCCATCGGAAAGGCGACCAGCAACAGCCCGACCGCCAGCACCAGCCAGGTTTCGTTGGCGTCCCAGAACGGGCCGATCGCCGCGATCATCGTGTCCTGCTCGGCATCCCCGGCGACCGAGAACAGGATGCCGATGCCGAGATCGAAACCGTCGAGCACGACATAGATCAGGATGGCGAGGCCCATCAGGCCGGCGAAGATCAGGGGAAGCGCAGTTGGCCAGTCGAAGCTCATCGTCTCACTCCCCAGCGGCCGGTTGCGACAGCGCCGCGTTCATGACGCCGGGCATCGGCGAGGCATCGCCATCCTTGGCCGCCTTCAGCGCCAGATGCACTAGCACGCCGAGATAGGCGATCAAGAGCAGCACATAGAGGATGAGATAGACGGCTAGCGTCAGCGCGACATGGCTGCCGGCGACCGGCCCGACGGCGTCGGCCGTTTTCAGGACGCCCGTGACCAGCCAGGGCTGGCGGCCGATCTCGGTGGTGTACCAGCCGGCCAAAGTCGCCAGCCAGCCGGACAGCGCCATCGGCACCATGATCAGCGCCAGCGGTTTCGGCAGGCTGTGGCGACGCTTGAGGAACCAGGCGGCCGACCACGAAACGATCAGCATCAGGATGCCGGTGCCGACCATGACGCGGAAACCCCAGAACACCGGGAAGACCGGCGGATGGTTGCCGGGATAATCGTTGAGCCCCGGCACGACGCCGCTGGTCGAGTGGCGCAGCACCAGGCTGGCGCCGTCGGGGATGGCGATCTCTAACCTGTTTTCCTTGGCCGCCTCGTCAGGCAGCGCGAACAGCACCAGCGGCACGTTGGGGCCGGTGTTCCAGTTTGCTTCCATCGCCGCGATCTTCTGCGGCTGGTGCTCGAGCGTGTTCAGGCCATGCTGGTCGCCGGCAAAGATCTGGATCGGGATCAGGATGGCGGCGGTGAAGACGCCGGTGCGCAACGCCTTCCACATCGATTCCGAGCGGTCGCCATAGAGGTAGCGCAGCGCCGACAGGCCGGCGATCAGGAACGAGACCGTCAGCCCCGAGGCCAGAAGCATATGCACCAGACGGTAAGGCATGGACGGATTGAAGAC
>JAEKLU010000181.1 GCA_019509685.1 Mesorhizobium sp.
ATATTCCGCGCCCAGCGCCACCACCATGATGACCACGATCGCGGCATACATGCCGGCGGCGTCGAATGACCCCTTGGCGATGTTGATCAGGAGGCCGATGCCGTAGCGCGAGCCAACGAACTCGCCAACAATTGCGCCGATGATGGCGAAGCCGAAGGAGACGTGCAGGCTGGCGAAGATCCAGCTCATCGCCGACGGCACGATCACCGAGCGAGTCAGTTGCCAGTCGGAGGCGCCAAGGATGCGGGCATTGGCGATCATCGCCCGGTCGGCCTCGCGCACACCCTGGAAGGCGTTGTGGAAGACGACGAAGAACACCATGATGAAGGCCAGCGCCACCTTCGAGGCAAGGCCGAGGCCGAGGATCATGATGAAGATCGGCGCCAGCACGACGCGAGGAATGGAGTTGATTACCTTGATGTAGATGGAAAAGATGTCGGCGGCCATGCGATTGCGGCCGAGCGCGACACCAATGATGATACCGGCGACCGAGCCCGACACGAAGCCAAGGACCGACTCCTCCATGGTGACATAGAGATGGTACCAGAGCGGCCCTTCGGAAGTGCCTTCCGTCACCCATTCATAGAGCCTCAGCGCGATCGCGCTTGGCGTGGCGTAGAAGAACGGATCGATCCAGGCCATACGTCCGGCGACTTCCCAGGCGGCGAGGAAGACGACGAGGATGGCAAGCCGCCAGAAGATCACCGCGCGGCGGCGATGTTGCGCGGACTTGGCGGCGGCAGCTTCTATTTCCGCGTCGGAGGTTCCCGGCTTGAAGCTTCCGGCCCTGATATCGATGGCGGCATCGGTCATGGTGTCCTCCCTCACGCGGCGGCGCGGGCATAGCTGGTCTCGACCTCTTCCTTGAGATCGGCCCAGATGGTGCGCGAATAGTCGATGAAGCTTTGCTCGTAGCGGATGTCGGCGACGACGCGCGGGCGCGGCAGATCGATGGTATAGACCGACTTCACCGTCGCCGGTCCGGCGGTCAAAACATAAACCTTGTCGGCCAAAGCGATCGCTTCTTCGAGGTCATGGGTAACAAAGACGACGGACGCCCTGGCTTCGGACCACAGTCGCAGCAGCTCCTCATGCATGAGGACGCGCGTCTGCACGTCGAGGGCGGAAAACGGCTCGTCCATCAGCAGGATCTCAGGGCCGTTGATGAAGGTCTGGGCAAGCGCCACGCGTTTGCGCATGCCGCCGGAAAGCTGATGAGGATAATGTTGCTCGAAACGAGACAAGCCGACGCGCGCAAGCCAGTCGCGCGCCGCGACCTGGGCCTGTGGCCTCGGCTTACCGCGGAAGAGCGGCCCGGCCATGACATTCTCGATCACCGTGCGCCACGGAAACAAAGCGTCGGTCTGGAAGACGAAGCCGATGCGCGGGTCTATGCCCTTGACGGGTGCGCCCATGACGCGGACCTCGCCGGCGCTCGGGCTCGCCAAGCCGGTGACGAGGTTGAGGGTGGTGGATTTTCCGCAACCGGTCGGGCCAACGACGGCGACGAATTCGCCGCGCTCGACCGTCATGGTGAAATCGCGGATCGCGGTCAGCGACTTGCCCGTGGGTGAGAGGAAGCGGCGGCTGACGTTGATCAGCTCAATTGCCGGTGCGTTTTTTTCATGTGCCATGCTGGTCAAGCTCCGGGTTCGAACGAACACCCCGCCGTCGGCAAGGGCCGCCGGACGTGAAAATCAGGCGATTGCCGGCGCGATGCTGTGCATCACGCCGGCAGGCCGGTCACTTCGCGTTTTTGACGAATTCGGTTGTGTAGGTCTTCGACAGGTCGATCTGCTTGCCCTGCAGTTCCTTCTTGAAGGCCGAAAGAACCTTCAGCACCGTTTCGGGCCCGCCCTCAGGCATGATACCGTCGGGAGTGAACATCGCCTTTCCGGCATCGAGAGCCTTCACATAGCCTTCCTTGTCGCCGACATAGTAGTCCTTCGGCATCTTGTCGGCGATTTCGGCACCGCTGTGGGTGTTGATGAACTTCTGCGTCTTGACGAAGGCATTCGCCAGCTTCTGCACAACATCCTTATGGGCCTCGACCCAGTCGGTCTGCATATACAGAGAGGCAGCGGGATAAGTGCCGCCGAGCGCGGCCTTGGTGCCTTCCATGGTGCGCATGTCGATGAGCACGGTGGCTTCGCCTGTCTTGAGAAGCCGGGTGATGGTCGGTTCGGTCGTCATGCCGGCCTGGATCTTGTCCTGCTGCATGGCGGCGATGAACGTATCGCCAGCGCCGACGGGAATTGAGGTGAATTCACCCAGCTTCAGGCCGTTCTTCACCGCCAGGTATTCGGTCAGGAAGTTCGTCGAGGAGCCAAGGCCGGTGACGCCGAGGTTCATGCCCTTGAAATCGGCCGGCGACTTGATTTCGGGATGCTTGGTCGAAACAAGCTCGACTTCGCCTGGCGCCTGGCTGAACTGGACGATGGATTCGACGAATTTGCCCTTCGCCTGCAGATCGATGCAGTGATCGTAGAAGCCGACGACGCCTTGCACGGCACCGGCGAGCATCTCGTTTTCGGCATCGACACCGGCCGGTTCGTTCAGCAACTCGACGTCGAGGCCCTCGTCCTTGAAGTAGCCGAGAGCTTCGGTCAGCTTGGCGGGCAGATAGATTTGCTTTTCGTAGCCGCCGACCATGATCGATATCTTGTCGGCCGCCGATGCCGCCGAAGCGCCTGCGGCGACCATGGCAAACGTCAGCGTCACGGAGCGCAGGACGCGCTTAGGGATGAAACCGTTCACGTAACTTCCTCCACCTGGGCGGCGCGCTGTCCGAGCTACGCCGCATCTCCTCCTTGCCGGCCGCTCCCAGGCCGGTTACGGCGAACGCCGCAGACCTGTCATGACACGGTCAAGCTTTCAGCTGGCTTTCAGCCATTTTGGCGACCGCAGAAATGGAAAACGGCGAATTCGCCCTGTCAGTCGTTGAACCCCAGCACGTCGGCCATATCGTATTCGCCAGGCGGCTGCCTTGCCACCCAGAGCGCCGCCGCGATGGCGCCGCGCGCGAACATCGAGCGGTCGCCGGCCGCATGCGAGAGCGTGAGTGTCTCGCCTTCGGTAAGGAAGCTCACGCTGTGCTCGCCAACAATAGCTCACGCTGTGCTCGCCGACGATGCTGCCGCCACGCAGCACGGTGAAGCCGATCTCGCTGGACGGGCGCGGACCGGTGAGCCCGTCGCGGGCACGTTTGGCCACATCGTCAAGCCTGACGCCGCGCCCGCGCGCAGCTGCTTCGCCGAGCATCAACGCCGTACCCGATGGCGCGTCGACCTTGAAGCGGTGATGCGCTTCGAGGATTTCGAGATCAGCGTCGGGACCGAGCGCCCGCGCCGCCTGCTCGACCAGCCCGGTCAGCAGGTTGAGCCCGAGCGAATAGCTGCCGGAGCGCACGATGGCGATGCTCTTCGCCGCCTCGGCTATGGCTTCCAGCTCGGCGGCATCGAAGCCCGTCGAGCCGATGACCAGCGCCGGGCCGCCGCGCGCGGCGCAGGTCTTTGCCAATTCGGCTGACGCGGCCGGCGTGGTGAAGTCGATGACGATTTCGGCAAGCGCCGGCGCCGCATCGCGCTCGACCAGCCCCTCACCCACGCTGCCCGGCCGATGGAAGCGCGCGACGAGCTGCAAGCGCGGATCGGCAGCAACAGCCTCCGCCATCTGCCGCCCCATGCGGCCGAGCCCGCCGGCGATGGCAATCTTCAGCGGCTCGGGCATGGCGGATCCTGTCGAAAAGCTGGTCGAAACAATCGTCTAACACGCTGCGTTGGCAAAATGATTCAGCCTAGGCTGCGCCCGTCTTCAGCATCATGCCGGCGATCTCCTTGACCAGCTTGGCGGCGACAAGCGCCGTCACGTTGGAAACGTCCTGGCGCGGATTGTATTCGACAATGTCGGCGGCGACTATTGGTTGGTCGATCGACTGGATCAGGCCGATCACCTGGCGGGTCGAAAGGCCGCCCGGCTCTCGATGCGAGACACCGGGCGCGAAGGCCGGATCGAGACCGTCGAGATCGACCGAGAGGTAGACGGGCGTCTTGAGGTCGAGCGGCAGGCCTTCCTTGAAATGCCGCATCTCCACCACCTCGACACCGAAACGCTCGAACTGGCCGCGAAGCTCGTCGTTGAGGGTGCGCAAACCGATCTGGATCAGGCGGTCGGCCAGCCGCTCCTCCATGATGCGCGCAAAGGACGAGGTGTGCGAACGCGGATTGCCCTGATAGGCGTCATACATGTCCGGATGGGCGTCGATCTGGACGATCGTCAGCTTGGGATGGCGACGCCGCACCGCGCGCAGCACCGGCCAGGCGATCGCGTGGTCGCCGCCAAGCGAGATCAGCGGATGGCCGGCATCGAGCGCGCGGCCGACCTCGCTTTCGATCCGCTCCCACGGATCGCCGCCTTGCGCGAAATCGATGTCGCCATGGTCGACAAGGCGGTCGACCATGTCGAAGCCGGTCTCAGACCACGAGCTGTGGGCGTCGGAATGCAGTTCGCGCCGGATCAGCGGCGGCGCCTCGGCCGGGCCCTTGAGATAGGATGAGTTCGCGTCATGCGGAATGCCCAGGAGCGAGACCTTGGCCATGACATCTCTCCGCATCATTGAAACAGAACCCCTCTATAGAAGCCGGAGCTGGCGGGTGCGACGAGAGGCGCTTGGGCCAGATCGAATGTCGCCGCAGGCATGGGCGAATGTGAAGCGCCACACTCATCATCACTGTTGCAACATGCTAATTTAGCTCATGTGTCCGGCTGCGCCCGGACGGGTTCGGAGGGGAGCGCCAATGTTGCGGCCGGTGCATGTCCTGGTTCTTTCCTGCCTCGCGCTCTCCCAGGTTGGCGGCGGCGCCTTCGCGGCCCAGCCGGCTGCGGAGAAATCCGAGGATGCGGCCAAGAAGGCCGCCGAGGATGCGGCGGCCCGAAAAAAGGCTGCCGACGACGCAGCGAAGAAGGCCACCCTCGCCGAGGCGATCAGTGTCTGCGATCGGGGCGCCGCCGTGCCGCTCGACCCAACAGCCAAGGCGCCGCCGGTTCCGTATGGCGAGCTCTTCCCGCAGGATTTCGACCTCAGCAAGCTCAAGGTGCTGGCCGACAAATGCCAGGCGGCGATGCTCGGCGCGCCACAGGAAAAGCGGCTGACGCTTGAGTGGCTGAGGCTGCAGGTCGCGCTCAACGACAAGGGGCTGGTCTGGCTCCTGCCGCAGATCAAGCTGCTGGCCGATGGCGGCAGTCCTGAAGCAAATTTCCTTCTCTATGAGTTCTACTCGGTGCATCGAAATGACGATGCGGACGCTGGCTCGCCGGCGGTCTCGCGCGAGACGGCGCTCGATGCCTTGCGAAAATCCGCCGATGCCGGCCATCTCACCGCCCTGGTGGCGCTGCTGAACCAATACGGCAACGGGCCGCTGTTGCGCCGTGACGCGCGCAAAGCCGTCGAGACCGCGCGGCGCATCATCGACGCGCCGGTACAAGGCCAGTCGCCCGGCGAGTGGGATGCCCGAGTCCGCGCGGCCATGCCGATGCTGATCGCCCAGGCGACGCTGGAGAAGGACGGTTTCACCAGCGACGAGCAGAAAAAGGCCTTTGACGCCGTGGAGGTGGATGCCAAGGCCGGCACCGCCAGTTCCGGGCGATCCATGCACGCTTACATCACCGCATTGCGGCTGGGCCGTGGAACACAACAGGACGCGGCCAAGGCCAGGCAGATGCTCGAAGCGCGCATCGGCCAGGACAACGACGCCATACCGATGTTGGCCGACATGCTGGCCAAGGGTGAAGGCGGGCCGGCCGACGGCAAGCGCGCCATCGCCATGCTGCGCGACGCCACCAAGAAGGTCGCCGCGGCAGGGCCAATGCTTGCCGGCCTGCTGACGGACGGCAAGTTCGTCGGCCGCCAGCCGCGGGCGGCGATGCAGTTGCTCGACGCCTCGTGGGATCTGGACGCCGGCATCCGGCTTGCCGGCCTGATCCTCGACTATGACGGCGCCCAGATCGACAATCCCGAAAGGCTGATCGAGCGCCTGAGCGACGGCGCCGAGGCCGGCGAGCCCGGCGCGGCACTGGCGCTGGCGCGGCTGCAGCTTTCGGACGATCAGCAGTTCAAGAACGAAGACCAGGCGCGCGCCATGCTG
>JAEKLU010000182.1 GCA_019509685.1 Mesorhizobium sp.
GAAGGTTGTGTCCAACTTTCGGGGGTCAGTTCACTCGAAGGCGGGTTTTTGATCTGCGACAAAGCGGGAAAGGGCTTAGAGGCCGAAACCCTCGAAACGCTTCTTGAACTTCGACAGGCGGCCGCCGCGGTCGAGCAGGGTCTGCTGGCCGCCGGTCCAGGCCGGGTGCGTGGTCGGGTCGATGTCGAGGTTCATCGTGTCGCCTTCCTTGCCCCAGGTCGAGCGCGTCTGGTACTCGGTGCCGTCGGTCATGACGATCTTGATGGTGTGGTAGTCGGGATGGATATCGGCCTTCATTGTCTTATTTCCTGGCTAGCCGGCGCCTGGTGACGGGCCAATGGCCTGCGTCGATGCGCCCCTTTTTAAAACTCGAAGCCGCAGCTATTGAAAGCCACGGCTTCTAAAACGGTCGGCGAGCCTATACATCAGCCGGAATTGAATCACAAGGCCGCGGCAAGCGCATATTGAAGCGCATAACCGCCAGACGGCCAGAGGACACGCTCATGGCGGATATCGGTGGCAGTCCAGAGGCGCGCAAGCGCTCGATCCGGCCGCTCCGAAACCTCTTTCCCTATGTCACCCGCTACCGCAAGCTGGCAATCGGCGCCATCATCTCGCTGATCGTGGCGGCGGTGACGACGCTTGCGCTGCCAATGGCCGTGCGGCGCATGATCGATCACGGCTTCCAAGCCTCGGGCACCATCTTCATCGCGGAATATTTCGCCGCCCTGGTGGCGATGGCGGCGTTGCTCGCCGCGGCTTCGGCCAGCCGCTACTATTTCGTCATCACCCTCGGCGAGCGGGTCGTCGCCGATATCCGCCGCGACGTTTTTGCCCATGTCACGACGCTGTCGCCGGCCTTTTTCGACCAGGCCCATTCGGGCGAGATCGTGTCGCGGCTTGCCGCCGATACCACGCAGGTGAAATCCGCCGTCGGCGCCACCGCCTCGCTCGCCTTGCGCAACGCCATCCTCGGCCTCGGCGCGCTGGCGATGATGGTCTTCACCAGCCCGAAGCTCTCCGGCCTGGTCATCGCCGCCATTCCGGTAATTGTCTTGCCGCTGGTCGCCTTCGGCCGCTCGGTGCGGCGCAAGTCCCGGCAAGCGCAGGACACACTAGCCGAAGCCACCGCCTATGCCAGCGAGCAGATCGGCGCGGTGCGCACGCTGCAGGCCTTCACCAACGAGAAGCTGGTCACCGGGCGCTTCACGGCTGCGGTCGACGCCGCTTTCGAAGCGGCGCGGGCCTCGGTCTTCGCGCGCTCGTTCCTCACCTTCTTTGCCATCTTCATGATCTTTTCCTCGGTGGTGGCAGTGCTGTGGTTCGGCTCGCGCGACGTGCTTGCCGGCACGATTTCGCCCGGAACGCTCAGCCAGTTCCTGCTCTATTCGGTCTTCGCCGCCGGCGCGCTCGGGGCGCTGTCGGAGGTGTGGAGCGAACTGTCGCAGGCGGCGGGCGCCGCCGAGCGGCTGACCGAGATCCTGGCTGAAGAGCCGACCATCCAGGCGCCGGTCGACCCGCTGCCGCTGCCGGCCATCGCCAAGGGCGCGATCAGCTTCGACGACGTCTCGTTCTCCTATCCGGCGCGGCCGGACCGCGCCGCCGTGCATGGCCTGAGCTTCCAGGTGAAGCCCGGCGAGACGGTGGCGATCGTCGGGCCGTCGGGCGCCGGCAAAAGCACGGTCTTTTCGCTGATCCTGCGCTTCTACGACCCGGAGACCGGGCGCATCGTCATCGACGGCGTCGACCTGCGCGAGGCCGATCCGGCGGCGATCCGTGCGCGCATCGCCATCGTGCCGCAGGACGTCACCATCTTCGCGGCAAGTGCTGCCGACAATATCGGCTTCGGCCGGCCGGGCGCCAGCGAGGCGGAGATCGAGGCGGCGGCCAAGGATGCGCTTGCCGACGAGTTCATCCTCAAGCTCGAGAAGGGCTATGACAGCCAGGTCGGCGAGCGTGGCGTGACGCTGTCGGGCGGCCAGCGCCAGCGCATCGCGATCGCCCGCGCCATCCTGCGCGACGCGCCGATCCTGTTGCTCGACGAGGCAACTTCGGCGCTCGATGCCGAAAGCGAAACCCTGGTGCAGACCGCGCTGGAGCGGTTGATGCGCGGTCGCACCACCATCGTCATCGCCCACCGGCTGGCGACCGTGCTGAAGGCCGACCGCATCCTGGTCATGGATGGCGGGCGTATCGTCGAGGAAGGCACGCATCAAAGCCTGGTAGAAACCGCGCCACACTTTTCCTGATATTGCTTTACGACCGGCTGCGACGGTAGACCATGAACAGCGGCACACCGATGAACAGCGACAAGAGCAGCATGCTGGTGATGAGCTGTTGCTGGGACCTGTCGGGCTCGGCGACCGGCGCCGGATCTTCGGGCGGGTCCTGGTAGGCGAAGTTGAAGCTCCAGTCGATGTTGTCGCCGACGTCCTTCACCGACTTCAGATAGTCGCCGATCGCCTTGGCGGGAACCTCACTCGCCAGCGTCCGAAAATTCCACTCCACGTCGAAGGTTGTCGCCGTGTTGTTCCATGACGATTTCAGCGAAAGATAGGGCGTCGCGACATTCTTCATGTCCTCGCCGGAAAAGCGCGCCTTCAAATTGCTCACCGAAATGCTGTGACGGCGATAAACCGGCGATCCCAGCGAAATCGGCGCGGCGCGGTCCACCATGGTCGGCGTCGGCAGGTCCGTGCCGAGATCGGCGGCCTTGATCGGAAAATTCTTGACGAGATCGTTGGCGGCCAACGCCTGCGCCGGCAGCGTGTAGTTTTCCCGCACATTGATGATGTTGCCGTCGCGGTTGTCGAAGACGTCAAGCTTCGCGGCAGTCTCGATCCCCGGATAGCGCTTGGCGTAGTATTTCAGATAACCGTCCGACAGTTCGGTGGTCGACCGGCGGGCGAGCCTGCTGCGCATGCCGTCTGCATCGGCGCCTTCATAGGTCGAAAGCACGCTCAGCGTCAGGTGGCCGTCCGGCTTGTCTGGGAAGGAAAAGTCCTCGGCGACCTTGATGGACGGAGCCCTCAGGTCCTGGTCCGGCATCTTCTCCAGCTCGCCGGTGCCGAACAACGGCAGGGCAAAGCCATAGTTGGGCTGCCAGAAATCGCTGGCGTCGCCGCCCTGCAGGTAATTGGTGGCGTCGAGCCAATAGGTCTTGGCGCCGATCGTTGCCTTGACGATGGCGTGGTCGAAGTCGCGCAAGGCCGGCAGGTGCTGGTCCAGCGCCCGCCCCTGGTCGAGGTCGGCGAGCGCAACCTGCGCCGCGATGCCCAGCCGCTCGAGCGCCGAGGCCAAGAGCAGCGCCTTGTCCTTGCAGTCGCCAAAGCCGCTCTGGATGACCGTTGCCGGATCGCGCGGAATGTAGGAGCCGGAGCCCATCGACAGGCTGACATAGCGGATCTCGTCCTGGACGAGGCGCATCGCCTGGATCATGCGATCCTCCGGCTGCGGATGCTTGGCCGCGATGTCGTCCAGCTTGGCGGCAAAAGCGGCGGGAAAGGTTGCCGCCGGCTTGTAATAAGGCTGAACCGCGTCGACGACGCTGCGCCAGCTTGCCGTCGACGAAACGTCGATCGATCCCCAGCTTGCAAATTCCGACGGCACGTTCTCCTCGACCTTTACGGGTTTCGGATTGGCGATCTCCCAGAGATAAACAGAGTCGCTTCCCGATGCGGAGATGACCGGCCTGATCGTGGTGCCTCTGGGCTTGATCGCGAGCGGCTGCGCGGCCGGCCAGATGACGCTGGTGCGGATCAACCCCACAGGGTCTTCCCACTCGGTCGAGAAACCGTAGAAGAACATGTCCTTGCCGACGAGCGGCGTCGTCTCGTAGGTCTCGCCATAGTCGATGACGTCGCCGACGCGCACGTCGTCGATGTTGATATGGGCGGTCAGCCAGCCGTCATAGATGCCCTTTTCGGCGTCTTTCTCCTGCCGGAAAATGTCGAACTTCACATCGTCCAGCCGGTCCAGCACCTGGCCGTCGCGGATGATGCGCAGATGGTTGAGCGTGACCTTGTGGCGCGACGGATCGAACTGCAGGTCGATGCCCGCGCCCTGGTCCAGGCCGGGGCGGTCGACGATCTTGTAGACCATGCGCGAATAGTCATCGTAGCCGTGATCGCGATGGATGATCTGCTCGTCGGCCAACAGCCAGGAAATGCCGTTCTTGATCTGGTCGGCGCGCGTTGGATCGGCCGTCGGGACATCGACGATTTTGATCCAGTCCGCAGCCGGTCCCTTGCGGACGATCTCATCGGCATTTGCCGAAGAGATCAGGCCGGCCAGTACGGCCAAAAAAACGACGAGGCAACGGAAAGACCCGAGCCCACGGAGACTGCCACCCACCAACATTCAAACCCGCTGACGTAAAGAGGCTCTGTTTTCAGAGTCTTTCGCGCCAAAGTAAAGACCAGACCCATGTGTTTTGCGTTGTCAGCGGTGGCGTGTCAGCCGCCGTAGCGGTTGCGCAAGTGGTCGGTGAAATAGGCGGCGTTGAGCTTTTCGCCTGTGGCGCGTTGCAGCAGCTCGGGCGTCGACCAGCGTGAGCCCTGCGACCAGATTTTGCGGCGCCGCCAGTCGTTGATGGCGCTGAAATCGCCCTTGGCGAGGTCCGCGTCGGCGGACGGATGCTCCTTATTCAAGGCCGCCCATTGTTGCGCCGCCATCATGGCGCCCAGCGTGTAGGAGGGAAAATAGCCGAAGGCGGCGCCCGGCCAATGCACATCCTGCATCGGACCGTCGGCCGGATTGTCGATGGTCGAAAGTCCAAGATAGTCGCGCATCCTGGCGTCCCAGGCTTCCGGCAGGTCCGCGGCTTCCAACTGGCCGGAGACAAGTTCCTGCTCGAGCTCGTAGCGCAGGATGACGTGCAGCGGATAGGTGACCTCGTCGGCATCGACGCGGATCAGCCCACGCTCGACATGATGGACATGCGGCAGGATGTCGGTGAGCGACCAGGCCTCGCCGAGATGCTTTTCGACCACCGGCAACGCCCAGCGCCAGAAGGCCGGGTTGCGGCCGATCTGCTTTTCGACGAACAGGCTCTGGCTCTCATGCACGGCCATGCCGCGCGCCTTGCCGAGCGGCCAGTGCGACCACGCCTTCGGCAGGTTCTGCTCGTAAAGCGCGTGCCCGGTCTCGTGCAGCACGCCCATCAGCGCCGACAGGAAATCGGAAGTCTTGTAGCGGGTGGTAATGCGCACGTCTGTCGGCACGCCGCCGCAGAAGGGATGGTGCGATACCGACAGCGAGCCATGGGTGAGGTCGAAACCGACCGCCGCCATCATGGCAAGGCCAAGCTC
>JAEKLU010000228.1 GCA_019509685.1 Mesorhizobium sp.
GTCGACCTTGAGCGGCGTGCCCGGCTCGCAATGCGCAAAGGCCGTGGTCATGGCGACCGGGCATAGCAGCGCGTCATAGTTTTCAAAGAACTGATCCCAGGCGAGGATGGATCTGTCCCGGCGCGCGAGCGCCTCGAACCAGCGCGAGACGGGTGTCGGCTCGTCCGGCGGTTCGGGTTGCGCGGCCTCCATCATCATGCCGATCAGCGCGCCGCCCTGGGCAAGATCGTCGTGCAGATCGAGCTTGGGCAGTTTGACTTCCTCGACGACGGCGTCGGCGGATTGAAGCTGCCTCGCGAGATTCTCGGCCGCGGCGCTGATATCGTCAGCCACCGGAAAGCCCGGGAAGGACGGCGCAAAGGCGATGCGAACCGTCTTGAGGTCAAGCTTCGGCATAGCCTCGACCGGCACCGGCGCAAGATCGGTGTCCGCTCCATCCGGTCCGGCAATGATGCGATAGATCAACGCCAAATCGTCCACGCTGCGCGCCAGCGGGCCAAGGCAGGACATCAGCCGCACGCTGCGCGCAGTGCCGCCCGGATCCGGGAAGGCGCCGGCCAGCGAGATACGATGCTCGGTCGGCTTCAATCCGTAGACGCCGCAGAAAGCAGCCGGTAGCCGGATCGAATCCTGCAAGTCGGTGCCGACATCGAATGGCGTCATGCCGGCCGCGACCGCCGCTGCCGCGCCGCCGCTCGAGCCGCCCGATGTGCGCGAGAGATCCCACGGATTGCTGGTACGGCCGAACAGCGGATTGTTCGACTGCCAGTCGCTCAGCATGGTCGCTACATTGGTTTTGCCGATCAGAATGGCGCCGGCTGCCTTCAGCCTGGCAACGAGCGGACTGTCGGCTTTCGCGACGTAGTCGGCGAACGGTGGGAAGCCGACCGTGGTCCTCAAGCCTGCCGTCTCGTGCATGTCCTTCAGCGTGAAGGGCACGCCATGCAGCGGGCCGCGCGCCTGCGCCGCGTCGGCCTTTGTTGCACGTTCGCGGGCGCCTTCGCGGTCGAGATTGACGACCGCGTTGACGGCTTCGTTGTGCCGGTCGATCTGCGCCAACTGCGCGTCCAACGCTTCAACGGCGGAAACCTTTCGCGCCGCGATTGCGGCGGCGAGGTCGATGGTCGAGGAGAAGACGGGGTCCATGGTCAAAGCTCCGGCTTGGCGGCGCACATTCGATCAAGATGGCGGAAAGCGGCGCTGCTTCAAGCGGAGTTGAGCATTCGGAGCTTGGTAGTGTTTGATCGAAATTGCGCCGACCGCTGTTGGGTTGGCGCTCCACGACGCCCCCTCTGTCCCGCGACGCTAGCAGTTGGCCAAACCTAGCCGACCAGCGCCAGCTTTGTCGCGGCCGAAGCAAACGGCCGGATCGTCATGCCATCCCTCGTCATGGCGACAAAGCTGGCGGGCGGGATTGCCTGCCAGTCGCCGCCTTCGCGGTCGAAGGGTTCCGACACGATGCATCGGCCGCCGCCATTGCGAAACACCGCGGTGTAAAGCGTCGGGGCATGCTCGTCGGTGGCGTAGCGCACGGCGTTGAGCGCCTGCCCGTCGGAAAAGGCCGCCGTCAGTTTCAAAGCCGGCTCAATGCCGGCTCGGCGCGAGGCCTCGATGACGCGGGCCGTGGCGCGAGCAACCGCGCCCTGCGGGTCACCGGAAAGACCCTCGTCGATCATGAGGAGAAAAAAGAGTTCGGAATCGGTGGTGCCCTCGCGCTGGTCGAAGACCTCGTCGGAGAGCGAATTTTCCAGCGCGCGGCGAATTTTCTCGAAGCCGCCGATCTGGCCGTTGTGCATGAACGACCAGCGGCCGGAGATGAAGGGATGGCAGTTCATGCGGCTGGTGGCGCCGCCGGTCGAAGCGCGCACATGGGCCAGGAACAGACCTGATTTGATCTGCCGGCAGAGACTTTTCAGGTTGGGATCCGACCAGGCCGGCAGGATGTCGCGATAAAGGCCGGGCTCGGGCCGGTCGCCGTACCAGGCAAGGCCGAAGCCGTCGCCATTGGTCGGCGACTTGGCTTCCTGGGCGCAGTGGCTCTGGGCAATCAGCGAGTGGCAGGGCGCGGTGACGATATCTTCGAGGAAGACCGCTTCACCAAGATAGGCCGCCCACCGGCACATCGCTTTCCACCATCTATCAGGCGCGATCCATCAGAGCCGAGGGCTCCTTGGCCGCGTGTGAGCCTCTGTTGTGCGTGCGCTCATAGAGTTCGCGAACGATTCGGCTGGCCGTAGTCTCAAACAGAAACGGCAAGAAAGCGTGAACGAGCGCGGCGCCGGCGGCCATCGACAGGCGCGAGCAGAACCAGGCGGCAAAAGCCATGTGGCCGAAATAGGTCTCGCCGACCTTCTCCGGGTGCGACGTGAAGAGTGCGCTAAACCTGGTCGTCATGGTGATCCCTCCTGCCGGGATAAGCCCCGATAGTGAGTATCGTGCCACGGCGTTTGGGTTCATTGATCCCAATTTATCCTTGCTTTTGGCACTTCCATGGGACATTTATCCCAATATGGCGCTTGAGATCGATGAAATCGACCGAAGATTGCTGGCCGAATTGCAACGCGACGGCACACTCTCCGTCGACCAGCTGTCGGAACGGGTGGCGCTGTCGCGCAATGCGTGCTGGCGCCGCGTCAAGCGGTTGGAAGAGGATGGCGTGATCACCGGCCGCGTCGCACTGGTCGATGCCGACAAGCTTGGGATCGGGCTCTCCGTCTTCATCCTGATCCGCACCTCCAACCACGATCCGGACTGGCTGCAGAAATTCCGCGCGGCGGTGACCGGATTTGCCGAGATCACCGGCGTCTATCGGATGTCGGGCGATCTCGACTATGTGCTCCGCGCCCGTGTTGCCGACGTCAAAGCCTATGACCGGCTCTACCAGCGGCTGATCGCCAAGGTCGCGCTATCGGATGTCTCGGCCTCCTTCGTCATGGAGGAGATCAAGGAGACGACGGTGGTGCCGGTGGAACTGCGCTGAGGTATGGTGACATTCAGGTCAGGCCGAGTCGAAAACGACGGGTTTCGAGAACCGGAGCGGAGCGTACTTAACGTACGTGAGCACCGGAAGCGCAGAAACCCGGCGTTTGCAGGCCGGCATCACCTGAATGTCACCATACCTCGGGTCATCGTGACGCCGTAAAGAAAGGCGTTGATAGACTTGCGCGCGAATTGACCGAATCGCCGTTTGCGCCGATAGGATCGATTTTATGCGCGCAGCCCTCCAGAATTCCTCCGTCATCGGCCCGACTGTCGGCTTCGTCAGGTTGCCGCACGGAGACGGCCTTCCCCTCCCCGCTTATGAGAGCCCCGGCGCCGCCGGCATGGATTTGCGGGCTGCGGTGCCGGAAGACAGGCCGCTGCTGATCCTGCCGGGAAAACGCGCGCTGGTGCCGACCGGGCTGGTCATGGAAATTCCGGAAGGCATGGAAGGCCAGGTCCGGCCGCGTTCCGGCCTCGCCTTCAAGCACGGCCTCACCGTGCTCAACGCCCCCGGCACCGTCGACAGCGACTATCGCGGCGAAGTGAAGGTGCTGCTGATCAATCTCGGCGACGAGGATTTCGCGGTGACGCGCGGCATGCGCATCGCCCAGATCGTCTTCGCCGCGGTGGCGCAGGTGGCCAGCGAGGAACGCGCGCTCGCCGGCGGCACGACGCGCGGCGCCGGCGGTTTCGGGTCTACCGGCACGGCCTGATGCAAGTCCCAAAACTGGTTATCTTCGATTGCGACGGGGTTCTGGTCGATACCGAGAACCTTGCCAACAGACGCCTCGCCGAATGGCTGAGCGCGGCCGGCTTCGCGACGACCTTCGAATATTGCCGTAAGCATTTTTCCGGCCGCAGCATGGTCTCGGTGCAGAAAGAGATCGAAGCGGCGACCGACGTCAGGCTGGGTGCCGACTTCGTCGAACGCTGGAACGCCGGATTGCCGGATCTGTTCGCGCATGGCGTCGAAGCGATCCCTTATGTCCGGGATTTCGTCGAAATTGTCCGACGCGCGGGCATCGCCTATTGCGTCGCCTCTTCGGCTCGGGTGTCGAAGATGCACATCACGCTTGGCCAGACCGGGCTGTTGCCGCTGTTCGAGCACGCGATGTTCTCCTCGACCATGGTTTCGCGCGGCAAGCCGTTTCCGGATCTGTTCCTTCACGCTGCAAAGACGATGGGCTTCGCACCGGACCAGTGCATCGTCATCGAGGACAGCGTCGCCGGCACCGAGGCCGGTATCGCCGCCGGCATGCGGGTGTTTTCCTACCATGCCGATCCGCTTTCGGATCGCGATGGCCTGGCGGCGGCCGGCGGCATCCTGTTCGACGATATGCGCGAACTGGCAGCGCTGGTCCCGATCCGCTGATTTTCCGCAACCTGATACCAGGCTGGACCGCTTAAGGCGCTATGATAGGCTCCGCGCGCGTCAGATCGAGCCGCCTCATGCCAATGATCCTCTTCCGTCTTATCCTTGCTGTGACGCTGCTGCCGTTCCTGGCTGGCGTGGCCGGCGCACAAGCCTTGAGCTTTCCCGAAATCGGCAGCGCGCTGCCCGGCCGTACCGATGTCACCTATCTCGACCTGGCCAGGATGGTCATCCCCGATCTGGCTGTCGGCAAGGATGGCCTGTACCAGGGCGGATCGCCGATCGAAATGCGCGACATAGGAGGGCCCGATAGCGGCGATGCGCCACCCGAAGCGTCGAGCCTTTCCATCGTCGAGGCACTTCCCATCGAGGCCGGCGGCAAGGAGCGGCTGGCGCTCCTGTTCGACCTCGGCTCCTTCGCCGACGGCGCCCAAGGCTATGCGGTGCTGGCGCTCTATGACGTCACGGCCAAGCCCAAGCTGCTCGATGCGGCCAATGTTGCGGTCGACCGTGAGACCTACTTCCAGAAGCCGGGCAAGCTTTCGGTCGGTGCCGGCGACGACATACTGATAACGACCAGCTCGCATTCCAATTCGAACCAGAACTATGTGATCGCATCGCTGATCATGGTCGCCAAGGACAAGTTCAAGCTGATCGACGTGATCTACATGCTGGACGAGCACGTCTGCGCCTATAGCAGGACACAGGAAGTGACCTTGAAAGCCGTCGCCGATGGGCAACGCTACACTGCCATCAAGGCGACCGTGACCGACGCCACGGGGCCGACCGGCGATCCCTGCGACGAGCCGCCGCCAAAAGTCGCGTCGCGCCAGATCTCCGTCACCTACCGCTGGAAGCAAGACGCAGTCGCGCTACATCAAGGACTCCAAGGCATTCGAGAAATTGTCAGCAGACAACACCAAACGCTTCTGAACCAACCGCATTCGTTTGCCCGACCCGGACGGCCGCGATAGATTTCCCGCACGACCCGCTCATGATTGAGGACCCGCCATGGACAAGGGCAAGATCTTTCGCGACCTGCATCTCTCCACCTTCGTCATGCCGAACCCCTGGGATGTCGGCACGACCAAGCTTCTGGCCTCCTTCGGTTTCAAGGCGCTGGCGACGACCAGCGCCGGCTTCGCCTTCTCGCGCGGCCTGCCGGACGGCGCGGTGACCTTCGACGCCATGATCCATCATTGCCGCGAGGTGACGGCGGCAACCAGCCTGCCGGTCTCGGCCGACCTTGAAAAAGGCAAGGGAGACAGCGCCGAGCAGGCGGCGGAGACCATCTTCGCGGCGCAAGCGGCCGGCCTCGCCGGCTGCTCGATCGAGGACCATACGGGCGATCCTGACAACCCGATCTACGACTTCTCGCATGCGGTCGAGCGGGTCGCCGCGGCGGCTGAAGCGGCACGGGCGCTCAAGCACGATTTCGTCTTCACCGCGCGGGCCGAGAATTTTCTTTGGGGTAAGAAAGATCTCGACGACACGATCAAGCGGCTGCAGGCCTTCGAGAAGGCCGGCGCCGATGTGCTTTACGCGCCGGGGCTGAGCGATGTCGAGACCATCCGCACCGTGTGTTCGTCTGTCGGCAAGCCGGTCAATGTCATGGCGCTGCCCGGCTTCACCATCGCCGATCTCGCCATGGCCGGCATCAAGCGCATCTCGCTCGGGCCGTGGCTGACCAACTTCGCCTATGGCATGCTGGAGACGGCGGCGCGCGAAATCCAGCAGGACGGCACATTCGGCTTCACCCGCGCCGCGATGCCGTTCAGCAAGCTGCAGGCGCTGTTTCGTGAATCCTAAGCTTGGGGACCGCGCATGACGAACAAGGTCATGCCCGCTCCCGCGCCGAGACCGCCTTGTGCAGATGCACCATCATGGCCGCGGCAAAGAGCGGCGTGAGCAGGTTGATGAGCGGCACGGCCAGGAAGACGGCGATGACAAGTCCGGCCAGAAAAACCGTGCCGGCATATTTGCGGCGCAGCGCCTTGGCCTCGGCCTCCGAGCGAAAACGCATGGCGGCGAATTCGAAGAACTCGCGCCCAAGCAGATAGCCGTTGACGACGAAGAAGGCGGCGATGTTGACACCGGGCACCAGAAGCAGCAGCAGCGCGACGATGTTGCCGAGGATGACGACGCCGAAGAACTTTATCGCCAGCACCAGCGAGCGCAGCGCCGGCAAGGGCCGGCCTGGCGGGTCGTTGGGGTAGTCCGTGCGCTCGACGACGGCGGCGACGTCGTCGAGGAACAGGCCGGCGATGATCGCGGTGACCGGCGCGACGAGCAGGGCCATGCCGATCGCCAGGATGATGCCGGCGACGATCGCGCCCAGCCATCCGGCCCAGGCGGGCAGTCCAGGCAACAATGCCTCGAGCCAAGGCCAGGCCAGCCATCCGAGCAGGCTCTCAATGCCAAACCAGAGCGCCACCAGTGCCAGCAACGTCAGGCCCAGGGTCTTGACGAAGACCGAGCGGAACTCAGGCGAAAACAACTGGCTGGCGGCGGCGCGGGCAGCGTCTGGGATCACGTCAGGTCCAAACTTTCATCGAGAAAAGACGCTTCCGAGATAGGCGCCGTCAGAGACCAGCGCAACTGTTACGCCAGCCTGGAATGGTTCACCGTTCCGACGAAGCGGTCAACCATACCATCTCATCTCTTGACGCAATTCCGGACGGAAAACCGTTTCACACTTTTCCTGGAATTGCTCTTGCGCGCCGGGCCGGGATGGTCATCGCCGCCACACCGGCGACGACAAAGCCCATGCCGACCCACACCGCCGGACCCAGGCTTTCGCCAAGCAAGACGGCGCCGATGCCGACGCCGATCGGCACGCGCAGATAGGCCTGCGAGGTGGTGCCGACCGAGCCCAGCGTGTGAATCAGCCGGAAATAGATGACGAAGGCCAGCGCGGTGGAGAAGATCGACAGCCCGAGCAGCGCGACGATCGACGCGGTCGAGGGCGACAGTGTCCAGGGCCGGTCGACGGCCAGGCTGAGCGGAACCAGCATGACCGCGCCGCACAGCATCGAGCCGGCAGCGGGGATCATCGGGTCGAGACCCTTGAAACCGCGGCCGAAGATCGCCGCGCCGGCGTAGGAGACCGTCGCGATGATGATGGCAAGCTGCGCCCACACTTGCTGACCCAGACCGCCCAGGGCCTCCATGCCGACGATGAGGCCGATCCCGACGATGCCGGCGCCGACGCCGAGGAGCTTGCGCGCGGTGACCGGCTCATGCCGGGTGATCAAAGCCGTCAGCAGGAAGGTGAAGATCGGCGACGTCGAATTGAGGATGGTGGCAAGGCCGGCATCGACCGAGCGCTCGGCGGCGGCAATCAGCGTGAACGGCACGACGCTGTTGAGGCAGGCCTGGAAGGCGAAGCGGCGCCACGTCGCCGCATCCCTGGGCATGGCAAGGCCGCGCCAGCCGATGATGGCGAAGAGGATGCCGCCGGCAATCAAGGTGCGGGCGGCAATGAAGGTCACCGGCGGGATCGTTTCGACACCGATCTTGATGAAGGTGTAGGAGGCGCCCCACAACACCGCCAGCACGCCCAGCAGCGCGAGATCGGTGGTCATTTCGGTCTTTTCGGACATTGGTTGTTGGCGCCTTCAGCCTGTTGCCGGATCGGTCCGCTTCTAGCCCACGATGGGGCGGAAACGTTTCGACCGCGGTGAAACCATAGCCACCGGGCGCGCACCTGATATGGGCCAGTTGGATGCGAACACTGCCGCAGCCGGCGAACAATCGGCACATGAAGTCGGCGTCGTGGAAGACAATGGCGATTTTCGGGGTAGGCAAAGCAACGGCAACTCGCTAGACCGCGCCCGGCCGGCATGCCAGAACACCGGCCAGACAGCCGGATTGGCTCTTGGCGGAGATTTTGATGCCGGAATATGACGTGCTTTGCATCGGCAATGCCATTGTCGACATCATCGCGCAATGCGACGAGGCCTTCCTCGAAACCAACGGCATCATCAAGGGCGCGATGAACCTCATCGACACCCGGCGCGCCGAATTGCTCTACAGCCGCATGGGTCCGGCGATCGAGGCTTCAGGCGGCAGCGCCGGCAACACGGCGGCGGGCGTCGCCAGCCTGGGCGGACGGGCCGCGTTCTTCGGCAAGGTGTCGAACGATGCGCTGGGCGACATCTACAAGCATGACATCCAGGCCCAGGGCGTCGCCTTCGACACCAGACCGCTGCAGGGCCAGCCGCCGACGGCGCGCTCGATGATCTTCGTCACCCCCGACGGCGAGCGGTCGATGAACACTTATCTGGGCGCCTGCGTGGAACTCGGCCCCGAGGACGTCGAGGCCGACAAGGCGGCCGGCGCCAAGGTCACCTATTTCGAAGGCTATCTGTGGGATCCGCCGCGCGCCAAGGAGGCGATACGCCAGACGGCGCGGCTGGCGCATGCGGCCGGACGCGAAGTGTCGATGACGCTGTCGGATAGCTTCTGCGTCGACCGCTACCGCGACGAATTTCTCGATTTGATGCGCTCGGGCACCGTCGACATCGTCTTTGCCAACAGCCACGAGATCAAGTCGCTCTACCAGACCGCGTCGTTCGAGGACGCGCTGGCTGCAATCCGCAAGGACTGCAGAATAGCCGCGGTCACCCGTTCGGAAAAGGGTTCGGTGATCGTGCGCGGCGATGAGACCGTCACCATCAAGGCGACGACGATCAGGGAACTGGTCGACACGACCGGCGCCGGCGACCTCTATGCCGCCGGTTTCCTCTACGGCTACACGACCGGGCGCAGCCTTCAGGAATGCGGCGATCTCGGCTCGCTGGCCGCCGGGCTGGTGATCCAGCAGCTCGGCCCGCGCCCGCGGCAGAATCTGCGCCGGGAGGCCGAGCAGGCGGGACTGCTTTAGAACAATTCCCGCGGCCAGCTGATAGCCAACCTGTCGTCACGTCATCATGGCGGGACTCCAAATCTGGGTCTCTGTCGCGCACGTGTCACAGAGCGCTCCTAGTTGGACGATGAGGCGTTCCGCGACTGACATTTCGGCGCGCCCAAAACCAGGGGTGTGACGATGCAAGCCAGCAATTTGCCGGGCCGCGGTGCTTGTTGCCGCCGTAATTTTTGTTTTCCGCTGTAGAATTTCAACAACCGCCGGCGCCTTGAGGAGGAGCGCGGGCCGCACGACGAACGCATGACCAGATTTCAGACCCCGCCCGAGGGGATTTCGCAAGGGACCCTGGCAGGCCTGGTAACCGAAGCGGTGCAACAGGCCCTGATGCAGCATGGTGTGTTGCTGGATACCGAGGCGCTGGTTTCAGCGAGTGCGCTGGCTGGCAGCATGGGCGCCGTCCTTCCCTTCCTGCCGCAGGCGCAACGCCTTGCCATCGGCTCCTTCAAGGGCGATTGGACCGCGCTTGTCTCGGAATTCTTCGGCACGGTGCCGGCCAGAATCGGGATCGGCGCGCCCGGTCGGGGTTCTGGAAGCATGCCGGCGGAGCTTGGCAGGACCATTGCGCAGACTATCTCTGAGCAAGCCGCTGAGTTGCAGTCGATGCTGATCGAGGACTGGGCCGGCGAGGTCGCCGGCTCGACCTATCTGGAGGAAAAGCTGCGTATCCCCCGCTCGACGTTGCATCGCTGGCAAAGACGCAGCGAGGTCATCGCACTGCGCAAGGGTGGCCGTAAGCACGTCTTCCCGCTGGCACAATTCATCGACGGCAGGCCGGTCCCAGGCATCAGTGCGGTGCTGTCGGCGATCCCCAATTCCAGGCTCGCCTGGTTCTGGTTGACCCGGCCATCAGCCGCGCTCGACGGTCGCGTTCCTATCGAGATGTTGCGGGAGGACCAAGTCGAGGATGTGATCAACGCTGCCCATGCCCTTTCCTGACTCCGGAGTCGATTTTTCCAGAATTATCCACCTCTTTAGAAAATTATTCGGCAAACTATCCGTCATAAAACTGTAATAATTGGCACATTCGGCACATTTTAGAGGTTACCTGACATTTCGAATGCACTTATTGTCCATTATGTCCCATTCTTACAGGTATGTGACGTGATATTTGGGCAACAAGACTTTCAGAAGATTCAGAAAGCTGCCTTTGGGACACAATCTCTGTTGTGCGCCACCACCATTTAGGCCATGTCGAAGGCGAAGAAGCGGCGCCGGTGCGCGTGCTTTTTCAACGATGGGGACGGGGGATGGCAGGAGAGCCCAAGAGGCCTGCCGAAGCCTGTCTTGAACCTTTGACTGGAGATTCAAGAAAATGAACATCAAGAGCCTTCTTCTCGGCTCCGCTGCGGCCCTCGTCGCAGTTTCGGGCGCCCGCGCCGCCGACGCGGTCACCGTTGCCGAGCCGGAACCGGCCGAATACGTCAAGATCTGCGACGTCTATGGTTCGGGATACTTCTACATCCCCGGCACCGAGACCTGCCTGCGCATCGGCGGCTATCTGCGCTACGACATCGGCGTCGGCGATTCCGGCTCGTTCGATGGCGTCAACAACGTTGGCGATCACATGGACCGCGGCAGCGAGCACGACACCTACTACAAGAACATGCGCTTCACGCTGCGCACCTACACCGGCCAGGAAACCGAACTCGGCACGTTGAAGACCTACACCGAGACCCGCTTCCAGTTCGGCAACTCCTCCAACGACTATTTTGGAAGCACGGGCGGCAACTGGCAGGCCGGCAACAAGAACACCACTCTCAACTTCGCCTGGATCCAGCTCGGTGGCCTGCGCGTCGGTAAGGATGAAACGGCCTACGACCAGTTCATCGGCTACGCCGGCAGCGTCATTCAGGACACGATCATCCCGTATGGCATCAAGGACACCAACGTCGTCCAGTACAATTTCGATGCGGGCAACGGCATCACCGGCGTGGTCTCGCTCGAAGAAGGCACTGCTGCCAACACGATCGACAGCTATGTTCCGCATGTCGTCGGCGGCTTGAAGTACAAGGCCGGCTGGGGCGCGATCACCGGCGTCGTGGCCTACGACAGCAACTACGAAGAAGTGACCGGCAAGGTTCGCCTGGACGTCACCGTCTCCAAGGAACTGTCGCTGTTCGTCATGGGCGGCTACGGCACCACCGACAACAGCGATCAGTTCGCTCCGAGCGGCCGTACCCAGTACAAGCCTTGGGGCGGCAATTGGGCTGTCTGGGGCGGCGGCACCTACAAGTTCAACGAGAAGACCGCGTTCAACGTCCAGGCTTCGGCCGACGACGACAAGAACTACGCTCTTGCCGCGAACGTCGCCTACACGATCGTGCCTGGCTTCACGATCACGACCGAAGTCGATTGGGATCACTTTGGTCGCTTCAACGAAAAGACCATCTACGGCAACTTCACCCATGCCAACAAGAAAGACAGCGTCGGCGGCATCGTCCGCTTCCAGCGCAATTTCTGATCGAGCCTTCGAACCTAAAGAAAGGGCCCGCGGCGATGCCGCGGGCCTTTCT
>JAEKLU010000183.1 GCA_019509685.1 Mesorhizobium sp.
TGCTGACCACGCAGCGAGCCGATGCCTTCGAGGAAGGCGACGCGGCTGTAGCGGCCATGCACGGCCTCCATCAGATCGGAGCCATCGGCGAAGTAGCCGTCGGTCAGCGGCAGCCGCTTGGAAATGCGCACAACCTGCCGGCCCGCCCGTTCCAGTCGGTCGGCGATCTGGGCGCACCAGGAATCGTCGACGCCGACGATCGCAGTGTCGGAGCCGGCGACCAGCCGCTCCTTGATCGAGGCGTAATGTGCCATCGTGCCGTGCCGGTCGAGATGGTCGGGCGTCAAATTGAGCAGGATGCCGGCGGTCGGGTTGATCGAAGGCGCGAGGTCGATCTGGTAGGACGAGCATTCGACGACATAGTGCCGTTGCGGCTCAGGCGGATCGAGCGTCATGATGGCGCGGCCGATATTGCCGCCCATCTGCGTGTCGCGACCGGCCGATTTCAGGATATGCGCTGTCAGCGCCGTCGTCGTCGACTTGCCGTTGGTGCCGGTGATCGCAATGAACGGTGCGGTCGGCGCCCGGCTGATGCGCTCGCGGCAGAACAGCTCGATGTCGCCGATCACCTCGACGCCGGCGCCGCGCGCCAGCTCCACCGTCCAGTGCGGCTTGGGATGCGTCAGCGGCACACCGGGCGACAGCACGAAAGCCGAAAACTTCGACCAGTCGGCGCGACGCAGGTCGCCGGTTGCTATGCCGGCGGCCGCGGCCTTGGCGACGCTGTCGGGATTGTCGTCCCAGGCAAGGACCTCGGCGCCGCCCGCGATCAGCGCATGCGCGGTCGCGATCCCCGAGCCGCCAAGCCCGAAGAGCGAAACACGTTTGCCTGAAAAGGATGCGGCGGGGATCACTTCGCGCCCTATCTGAGCTTGAGGGTGGACAGGCCGACCAGCGCCAGGATGACGGCAATGATCCAGAAGCGGATCACCACCTGGCTTTCGGTCCAGCCGAGCTTTTCGAAATGGTGATGGATCGGCGCCATCAGGAACACGCGCTTGCCGGTCATCTTGAAATAGCCGACCTGAATGATGACCGACAGGATCTCGACCACGAACAGGCCGCCGACGATGACCAGCACGATCTCGTGCTTGGTGGCGACGGCGACGGTGCCGATCAGGCCGCCCATGGCAAGCGAGCCGGTGTCGCCCATGAAGATCGCGGCCGGCGGCGCGTTGAACCACAGGAAGCCGAGGCCGGCGCCGATAACGGAGCCGAGCACGACCGCAAGTTCGCCGGTGCCCGGGACGAAATGGATCTGCAGATATTCGGCGAACACCGCATTGCCCGACAGGTAGGCGATGACGCCGAAGGACGCCGCCGCGATCATGATCGGCACGATCGCCAGGCCATCGAGACCGTCGGTCAGGTTCACCGCGTTGCCGGCGCCGACAATGACGAAGCAGGAGAACGGCACGAAGAACCAGCCGAGGTTGATGAGGAATTCCTTGGCGAAGGGGAAGGTCAACGACGAGGAGAACGGCGCCTGGCCATTGTGCATGATGACCCAGGCAGCGATGCCGGCGATGATGAATTCGAGCGAGAGCCGCGCCTTGCCGGAAAAGCCCAGATGCGACTGCTTGGTGACCTTGAGGTAATCGTCATAGAAGCCGATCGAGCCGAAGCCGACGGTGACCAGCAGCACCACCCAGACGTAGATCGAGGAAAGGTTCGCCCACAAAAGCGAGGAGCCGATGATGCCGGACAGGATCATCAGCCCGCCCATGGTCGGCGTTCCGGCTTTCTTGAAATGCGTCTGCGGGCCGTCGGCGCGGATCGGCTGGCCCTTGCCTTGCCTGAGCCGCAGCGAGTTGATGATCGTCGGCCCGAAAATGAAGACGATCAGCGCCGAGGTGATCAGTGCGCCGCCGGTGCGGAATGTGATGTAGCGGAAGACGTTGAAGACCGAGATCTTGTCCGCGAAATCGACGAGCAGTGTGAACATGTTGTTTTCCGTCCCCCGGAGCCCGACCTAGGTCGGTTCGATGTTTGTGGCTTCCGCCGGAAATTTGCCGAGCAACGCCTCGACCAGCTTCGAAAACCCGATGCCTTTCGACGACTTCACCATCACCACGTCGCCGGGCCTCAGCGCCGAGATCACCACCGGCTTCAGCTCTTCCGCCCCCGCGCGATACTCGGTTGCGATGTCGGACGGCAAAACGTCGGCCAGCGCCCGCATTTCCGGGCCGCCGAGAAAGACGTTGTGCGTTCCAGTGCCGACAATCAGCTCGGCAAGCCCTGCGTGAAGCTTCGCCGAATGACTGCCGAGCTCCAGCATGTCGCCGAGCACGGCGATGCGCCTGCCCTCGCCCGACACGGGCGTGGTGTTGAGCAATGCCATCGCGGCCGCCATCGAGGCGGGATTGGCGTTGTAGCTCTCGTCGATCAGGGTGATCGGGCCATTGGGATGGCGCAGGACATGGCGCCGGCCGCGGCCGCGTTCCGCCGCCAGATCGGCGAGCGCCGCCGCCACCTTGTCGAGATCGGCGCCGACCAGCTTGGCGGCGCCCAGCACGGCCAATATGTTCTGCACCATGTGGCGACCAGGCGCGCCGACACGCACTGTCAAATCCTGCTTGCCGATCTTGGCGGTGATGTCTGAATGGTCGGCGTAAAGGTCGCAGCCGGTGAGCCGGAAGGTCGAACGGGCGTTCTCGCCGAAACCGAAAATATGCGCGACGCCGGCTTCCTTCGCCATTTTCTCGAGCAGCTTCCAGCGCCCGTCGTCGCGGTTGAGCACCGCTGCCCCGTCGGGCTCAAGGCCCTCGAAAATTTCGGCCTTCGCCTTGGCGATCTCGTCGAGGTTCTTGAAGAAGCCGAGATGCGCGGCGGCGATCATCGTCACGATGGCGACGTGCGGCCTCACCATCTTGACCAGCGGCCTGATCTCGTCGGGATGGTTCATACCGATCTCGAAGACCGCGTAGTCGCAGTCCTGCGGCATGCGCGCCAGTGTCAGCGGCACGCCCCAGTGATTGTTGAAGGATTGCGCCGAAGCATGCACCTTGCCGACCGCCGACAGCACATGGCGCAGCGCTTCCTTGGTCGTCGTCTTACCGGCCGAGCCGGTCACCGCGATGATTTTGGCCTGCGAGCGGGCACGTGCTGCAACGCCGAGTTTTTCCAGCGCGGCAAGCACATCCTGCACGACGATCATCGGCGCGGTGAGCCGGCCAAGCGACGGCAGCTTGCCTTCCGCGACCACCAGCACGGCAGCACCCGCCTTCACCGCCGCGGTCGCGAAATCATGGCCGTCCATCGCTTCGCCCTTGATGGCGAAGAAGGCGTTGCCCGGCTCGAGACTGCGGCTGTCGATGGAAATGCCGGTGATGCCGTCCGGCAAT
>JAEKLU010000184.1 GCA_019509685.1 Mesorhizobium sp.
AGGGCACGGCTTCGCGGAAGTAGGCCTGCTCACCACCGGGTCGCCAAAAGCCTATATTCTGACATTCTAAAATTCGGCTGCCGCATCGGCTGAATTCTGTTACCATCGGCGGCAGAAATCGTCTGGCCGGCGGGGTAGTTTGCGTGAGGCCGATCGAGACCAGATACGCGCGCAGCGGAGAGGTGCGGATCGCCTATCAGGTGGTCGGCCAGGGTGCGTTCGATCTCGTCTTCGTGCCGGGCTTCATCTCCAATCTCGACCTGCACTGGGAAGACGAAGGCTACAGCCGCCTGTTGAAACGGCTCTCGGCCTTCTCGCGGCTGATCCTGTTCGACAAGCGCGGCACCGGGCTTTCCGACCGCGTCGACAGCCACAATCTGCCGAGCCTGGAAACGCGCATGGACGACGTGCGCGCGGTGATGGACGCCGCAGGAAGCGGCCGCGCGGCGATCCTCGGCGCCTCGGAAGGCGCGCCGATGGCGATGCTGTTCGCCGCCACCTATCCGGAACGGACACGGTCGATGGTGCTCTATGGCGGCTATGCGCATTTCCACAAATGGGTGATGTCGCCCGAACGGCTGGAGGCCTTTATCGAGACGGCGGAGACGTCCTGGGGCACAGGCGCCACTTTGCCCAATTTCGCGCCGGGCCGCGTGGACGACCCGCACTTTGCGCAATGGTGGGCGCGGTTCGAGCGGTTGTCCGCCAGCCCGACGGCAGCGGCCGCACTCGCCCGCATGAATGCCGGAATAGACGTGCGCGGCATCCTGGCGATGATCAGCGCGCCGACGCTGCTCATCCATCGCCGCAACGACGCCCGGGTCGATCCTGACGCCAGCCGCTTCCTGGCCAAGAAAATCCCGAATGCGCGGTTGATGGAGATTCCGGGCCGCGACCATCCGATCTGGACCGGCGATGTCGACCGTGTGGCAGACCTGATCGAGGAGTTCCTCACCGGCGAGCGAGCGTTGGCGGAAGCGGATCGCGTGCTGGCGGCCCTTCTGGTGACGCGTATCTACGATACGACGCGTATGGGCGACCGTATGTGGAGCGAACGCAGCGAGCGTTTCCAAGAAACATGGCGGTCGCTGGTCGGGCGCCATGGCGGCCGCGCGTTGAGCACGCAGGGCGAAATGATGATTTCGCGCTTCGATGGGCCGGCGCGCGCCATACGTTGCGCGGCTGCGCTGCGCGAGGCGGCGCAAGGGATCGGCGTGGCCAGCGCGCAGGGCGCGCATGTCGGCGAGATCGAACTGCGCGGGCCGCCCGTGGGGCTGACGGCGCGGGTGACAATGCAGCTCGCCGCGCACGCCAGCCGAGGCGATATCCTCGCGTCGCGGCTGGTCGCGGATCTGGCAATCGGCTCGGGCCTGCATTTCGAAGACGCCAGCCGGGTCACGTTGGACGATCTGGACGAGCCGATGGCGCTGGTGCGGGCAATGTCGGAACAGCATCTGGAGCCCGACTGCCGCGCCAGGACCAAAACAACCGAACAGGCCGCCCTGACGGCAAGGGAAAGCGAGGTGGTGACCCTGATCGCCGACGGCAAGAGCAACGCCGCGATCGCCGCCGAACTCAGGCTGAGCGAGCATACGGTCAAGCGCCACGTCGCCAACATATTGCTCAAGCTCGACCTGCCGTCGCGGGCGGCGGCGGCAGCGTTTTCGGCCAGGCATCCTGGCCCGGACGGGCCATGAGAGCCATGGCGCTTTCGGGCGAAGCGGGCCCGCCGATGTAAGCGCTATCAATTCCCCATGCAGGCCAGGCGGATATCGCCTTTGAAGGCGCTGCGAACGGAGGATGAAATGCTTAAGTCAAAGCGGAATGTCAGATCACTGGTGATCGCGGCAAGCATTGGCGCGCTGTTCACGATCACTCCCGCAAAAGCCGAGGATGCGTCGGCAACGGCCGCCTACAAGGACATCCAGGCAACGCTCGGATCGGTGCCGGACATGTTCAAGACCTTGCCTGATGTCGCGGTGGCCGGCGCCTGGGCTGAAATCAAGGGCGTCCAGCTCAACCCGAAGACCGCGCTCGACGGCAAGACCAAGGAGCTGATGGGGCTGGCGGTCGCCTCGCAGATCCCCTGCCAGTATTGCATCTATTTCCACACCGAGGCGGCCAAGCTCAACGGCGCATCGGACGAGGAGATCAAGGAGACGATCGCGATGGCGGCGATCGTGCGCCACTGGTCGACGATGCTCAATGGCAGCCAGGTCGATCTCGCCACTTTCAAGAAGCAGACCGACGACGTGTTCGCCGCCGTCAAGGCGAAGTCGCAGTGAACGATACTGCCCGTCGATAGGCGCCGGGCAGACTTTCCGAACGTCAACCGCCCGAAGACGGGCACATGGAGGAAAAAATGCTGACCAAGACTCAAGTTGTGGATGGCGCGGCGATCAAGAAGGCGATCGAGAGCCGCGACGGCAAGATGCTGTCGAGCTTCTATGCCGACGACGCGCTGGTGCGGGTGATCGACCGCAACAACCCACCGAGCAAGCCGCGCGAAGTCCGCGGGCGCGCGGCGATCACCACCTTCTGGGACGACATCTGCAGTCGGGCGATGACCCACAAGGTCGACACCACGATTGCCGATGGCGACAGCCTCGCCTTCACCCAGGCCTGCGCCTATCCGGACGGCACGAAAGTGTTCGCCGCAGCGATGCTGGAGCTGAAGAACGGGCGCATCTCACGGCAGACCGTGGTGCAGGCCTGGGACGAGTAGGTGACCAGCCGGCTAACTCAACCTTGGGAGGGAATGACATGTTCAGCGCCAGATGGCAGATCGACGCCAAGTTCGGTCACAAGCAGACCGTGCTCGACCTGCTCAAGAAATGGGAGCGCGATATCGGTTCTCAGGTCGGTCTTGCCGAGCTGAAGTTCCAGATCATGACCGGATCGATCGGCGCCCGGGAAGCGACGGTCGAATCGCATCATCAGGTCGAAAGCCTGGCCCAGCTGGAGGCGATGTTCGCCAAGATCGGCAAGATCGACGCGCACGCCAAATGGGGCAAGGAGATGGAGCCCTATGTCGTGTCGGGCACCAGCCTGTGGAACATCTATCGCATTGTGGAGTAGCGGCTGGAGTTCTTCTCCCGTTCACGGGAGAAGATGCCGGCAGGCAGATGAGGAGCAGCGTCGGCATCGCAGAAGCTTGCACTGCCCCTCATCCGGCGACCGGCCCTTCGCTACGGCTGCGGGCGTGCGTCGCTTCAATCGACAAATCGTTGTCGATTGATCGCCTGCGGCGACCGCTTCTCACCCATGCGCAACCATCACATGGCGCACGGCGGTATAGTCCTCCAGCGCATAGAGCGACATGTCCTTGCCGTAGCCGGATTG